>NZ_KB902772.1:0-208106 GCF_000379585.1 Bradyrhizobium sp. WSM2793
GAATCCTATGGCCTGCTGATCGACCAGATCGGCGAGGTGCTGCGCCTGCCCGAAGCCGGCATGGAAGAAAATCCCGTCAACCTCGACCCCCGCATGGCCAAGCTCGCCGGCGGCGTCCACCGCCTCGAGGGCCAGCTCATGGTCGTCCTCGACGTCGATCGCGTCCTCGAGCTCGCGCCGGAAATGATGGCGGCCTGATACGGCGGCTCGCCGCCGACGTGCCAGTAATTGGAAGTGCCCCCCGCAAAAGGGGGAGGAAGCAGAGGTTCACATGCGAACTTGTCTCGTCGTTGATGATTCCAGCGTCATCCGCAAGGTTGCGCGCCGGATCCTGGAGGGCCTCGACTTCCAGATCCTCGAAGCCGAGGACGGTGAGAAGGCGCTGGAGGCCTGCAAGCGCGGCTTGCCCGATGCGGTGCTTCTCGACTGGAACATGCCCGTGATGGACGGCTACGAGTTCCTCGGCCATCTCAGGCGCATGCCCGGCGGCGATCAGCCCAAGGTGGTGTTCTGCACCACCGAGAACGACGTCGCGCATATCGCGCGCGCGCTGCATGCCGGCGCCAACGAGTACATCATGAAGCCGTTCGACAAGGACATCGTGACGGCGAAATTCCAGGAAGTCGGCCTTATCTGAGCGATCTGCCTGAGTCCGAAGCGATTCTTCGGCGCATGTTTTCAACTGTACCCTTTCAGTCTGAGTTGGTGAGTAATGAGTGTTGCGTTCGCAGGTAATTCGGCCACGACCGGCTCGCGCGAAGCGGGGCCGCTGCGGGTGATGATCGTCGACGACTCCGTCGTCATCCGCGGTCTGATCTCGCGGTGGATCGGCGCCGAGCACGACATGGAGGTCGCTGCCTCGCTGCGCACCGGGCTCGAAGCGGTCAACCAGATCGAACGCATCAATCCTGACGTTGCCGTGCTCGACATCGAAATGCCCGAGCTCGACGGCATCTCGGCGCTGCCGCAGCTGCTTGCGAAGAAGCGCGATCTCGTCATCATCATGGCCTCGACGTTGACCCGCCGTAACGCGGAGATCAGCTTCAAGGCGCTGTCGCTCGGCGCCGCCGATTACATTCCGAAGCCGGAATCGACGCGCGAGGCGTCGGCCGCTGACATCTTTCATCACGACCTGATCCAGAAGATCCGCCATCTCGGTGCGCGGCTGCGTCGCAAGGCCGCGGTGGCAAGCCCGCCGCTGGCGCCGGCGAGCCCGGCTCCGGCCCCGCGTAGTCCTGTTGCGCGGCCCGCAGTGCCCGCTCCGGCGGTGCCTGCTGCGTCATCCGGGGCGCTCACCATGCGCCCGTTCTCCACTCAGACCCCCAAGGTGCTGCTAATCGGCTCCTCGACCGGCGGTCCGCAGGCGCTGATGGCGCTCGTCACCGAGCTCGGCCCGGTGATCGACCGCTTCCCGGTGCTGATCACCCAGCACATGCCGCCGACCTTCACCACCATCCTTGCCGAGCATCTGGCGCGTTCGAGCCGTAAGCCGGCCGCCGAGGCGGTCGACGGCGAGCCGGTGAAGCCGGGACGGATTTATCTCGCGCCCGGCGGCAAGCACATGCGCGTGGCGCGCAGCGGTGCGGACACCGTGATCGCGCTCGACGACGGCCCCGCCGTCAATTTCTGCAAGCCCGCGGTCGATCCGCTCTTCACCTCCGCCATCGACATCTGGCACGGCAGCATCCTCTCCGTGATCCTGACCGGCATGGGCTCGGACGGCATGCGCGGCGGCAAGGACATCGTTGCGGCCGGCGGCAGCGTCATCGCGCAGGACGAAGCCTCCAGCGTGGTCTGGGGCATGCCGGGCGCGGCGGCCAATGCCGGCATCTGCGCGGCGATCCTGCCGCTCAACCAGATCGGCGCCAAGGTCAACCGCCTGTTCGCGGGAGATCGCGCGTGACGCCGGTTGATTACGATTATCTGCGCAAGTTCCTGAAAGAGCGCTCCGGCCTCGATCTGTCCCCCGACAAGCAATATCTGGTCGAGAGCCGGCTCTTGCCGCTGGCGCGCAAGGCGAGTCTATCAGGCATTCCCGATCTGGTGCTGAAGATCAGGAACGGTGACGGCCGGCTTGCGACCGACGTGGTCGAAGCGATGACCACCAACGAGACCTTCTTCTATCGCGACAAGATCCCGTTCGATCATTTGCGCGACACCATCCTGCCGGGCCTGATTAAAGCGCGCGCGGCGCGCAAGAGCTTGCGCATCTGGTCGGCGGCGTCATCGACCGGCCAGGAGCCCTATTCGATCGCGATGTGCGTGAAGGAGATGGGGGCAGCGTTGGCCGGCTGGCGCATCGAGATCGTCGCCACCGATCTTTCGCAGGAGGTGCTGGAGAAATCCAAGGCCGGCATCTACAGCCAGTTCGAGGTGCAGCGCGGCCTGCCGATCCAGCACCTGATGAAGTACTTCACGCAATCCGGCGAGACCTGGCAGCTCAATGCCGACATTCGCGCCATGGTGCAGTTCCGCCAGCTCAATCTGCTGCAGGACTTCTCCCATCTCGGCACCTTCGACGTGATCTTCTGCCGCAACGTGCTGATCTATTTCGACCAGGACACCAAGGCGGTGATCTTCGAGCGGATGGCGAAGGGCCTGGAGACCGACGGCACGCTGTTGCTGGGTGCTGCGGAATCGGTCGTCGGCATCACCGATGCGTTCCGTCCCATCGCCGAGCGCCGCGGTCTCTACCAGCTCAACCCCGCACGTTCCGGCCGCCCCATGGGCGGATTGATGCCGCCGTCGTTGAAGGTTGCCGCGGCGCGGTGATCCTTCCGCGAGTCCGGAATTGTAGGGTGGGCAAAGGCGCACTTGCGCCGTGCCCACCATCGATCCAACATGCAACAGAAATGGTGGGCACGCTTCGCTTTGCCCATCCTACGATACTTTCGATTGCGCCGAGAGATACGTCTCATGCGCCATTGCACTCACAAAATCGCATGCGGCAGAAACCGCGAGCGGTTGCCGGTGATCGGGCTCTCGTCCTCGCGGATCGACAGGCCGCACGGCTCGTGATTCACCAGCCAGCTTCCCACCACCGGATAGAAGCCGGAGAAATTCGGCAGCGGCGCGAGCGCCTGGCGCACAAAACCTTCGGCGCCGTAGGGACCCGCCTGCTCGTCGAGCGCCACGCCGCCGGACACGATCGTGACGTTGGCGCCTTCGCGCGACAGCAGCGGCTTGCGGACGTAGGATGTTCCGAGCTCCGCTGCCCGCGCGTCATCCTCGAAGAACGCTGGCAGCAGATGGGGATGGTTCGGAAACATCTCCCAGAGCAGCGGCAAGATGCCCTTGTTGGAGAGCACCGCCTTCCACGGCGGCTCGATCCAGCGCGTGGCTGCGTCCTTCAGCTTTGCGCCGAAGGAATCGTGGAACATCCATTCCCAGGGATAGAGCTTGAAGGCGAGTGCGATGTCGGCCTCGTCGAGATCGACGAAGCCGCCAGGCTCATCGCGCCAGCCGACCTCTTCGATGTCGAGCAGCCTGGTCGAGAGGCCGGCCTGGCGCGCGGTGTCTTCGAGATAAGCGAGCGTGCCGGCGTCTTCCGAGTTGTCGGTGGTGCCGGTGAGATGGACGTGACGGCCCGCGGCGATCTCCTTCCACGCCCCGATCAGTCGCTCATGGATGGAGTTGAACTGATCGGCGCGAACAGGGACGATACGGCGCTCGATCGCCTGCTCGAGCCAGGTCCATTGAAACACCGCGGCCTCGAAGATCGAGGTCGGCGTATCCGCGTTGTATTCGAGCAGTTTTGCCGGCGACTTGCCGTCGAACTTCAAATCGAGCCGGCCATAGAGGCTGCGGTCGTCGCGCTGCCAGCTCTCGGCGATCAGGCTCCAGAACGCTTCAGGAATCTGCAAGCGCCGCAGCTGCCGCTCCTCGCCGATGATGCGGCCGGCAAGCTCCAGGCACATCGCCTCGATCTCGGCGGTCGGCGTCTCGATGCCGCGCTCGATCTCGTCGAGCGTGAAGCCGTAATAGGCGCGCTCGTCCCAATAGCGTTCGCCGTCGATGGTGTGGAAGACGAAGCCGCATTGCGCCGCGGTCTCTCGCCAATCGTCGCGCTCCAGGCACGTGATGCGCTGCATTGTTAGCCCCCGCTCGAGAAGCCATGGCCGAACGAGCCGAAGCCGCCGCGGCTGACGCTGCTGTGGCCGGAATCGGACGACGTGCCCGATGAGGAGTGGCTCGAGGAATCGCTGCTGAAGAAGCTCGACCGTGACGACCAGCGCGAACTGCCGCTGCTCGAGGAGCTGCTTCTGCTGCTGCAATTGGTGCTTGTCTGCACCGCCGGGTCCGTTCCGGGCGGAGGGGGCTCGCAATTTTGACGCGGCATCATCGTGTACGCGGTGGTGCCGACCGCGAGCGTGCCCATCACCAGCAGCGCGACATGGCCGGAGCGCTTCACCGGCTCTTTGGCCGGCAACGGCAATGGCTGTGGCAGGCGTGGCCGGCGCTTGCCGAACTGCTTGTTGGAAGGTTTGTCGGCCATCTCAATAGATCATGCTGGCGGCGTTGAGCAGTCCCGCCGCGAGCGAGGACAGCCCGAGCCAGATGGCCGGCGCCAGCTCGCCGGCCGCGATCCGCGCCGACAGGTTCGGCACCGGCACGCGCACGAGAAAGAACACGATGACCTGCACGATCAGCGCGATCATCGCCCAGATCAGGCAGTCCAGCACGTTGGCCGAATGTGCGATTGCGCTGACCAGCGGCGCCACGAAGCCGAGCAGGCTGAGGCCGAGCGCGATCGCCGCCGCCGGCTCGTTGTCGCGGATCAGCTGGAACTCGTTATGCGCGGTGATGCGGGTATAGACGAACAGATACGCCACGATCGCGATCAGCCCGGTGCAGAAATAGACCAGGAAGGCGGGCAGGCCGGCCAGTGATTGCAGGATCATCGTTCCCCCATCGTGCAGCGACCATTCGTCGATGGGAGGAGGATAGCGGTTCAATGGCGGGAGGGCGATGAACCCGCCTTTGAACCCGCCTTGGCATCCCCAAAAAACAAAACCCCGCCATTTGCGGCGGGGTCCAGGCTGGGAGGAGCAAGCCCGGGAGGGCTTGCGACGTAAACCCAGAAGATCAGGCGGGAATGCGCTCTTCGTGCTCATGGGGCTCGCGCAGCACGTAGCCGCGGCCCCAGACGGTCTCGATGAAATTGCGTCCCTCGGAAGCGTTGGCCAGCTTCTTGCGGAGCTTGCAGATGAAGACGTCGATGATCTTCAGCTCGGGCTCGTCCATGCCGCCATAGAGATGGTTGAGGAACATTTCCTTGGTGAGGGTCGTGCCCTTGCGGAGCGAGAGCAGCTCCAGCATCTGATATTCCTTGCCGGTCAGATGCACGCGCTGGCCGCCGACTTCCACCGTCTTGGTGTCGAGGTTGACGACGAGGTCGCCGGTCTGGATGACCGACTGGGCGTGACCCTTGGAGCGGCGCACGATCGCATGGATGCGGGCCACCAGCTCGTCTTTATGGAAGGGCTTGGTCATGTAGTCGTCGGCGCCGACGCCGAGACCCTTGACCTTGTCCTCGATGCCGGCGAGGCCGGAGAGGATCAGGATCGGTGTCTTGATCTTGGAGACCCGAAGCTGCTTGAGCACGTCGTAGCCGGACATGTCGGGCAGGTTGAGGTCGAGAAGGATAATGTCGTAATCGTATAATTTACCGAGATCGACGCCTTCTTCCCCCAAATCGGTCGTGTAGACGTTGAAGCTCTCAGACTTCAGCATCAGCTCGATCGACTGCGCGACGGCGCTGTCATCTTCAATCAGCAAAACGCGCATGCCAGTTCCCCATAGTCGCCGCTCCTGGGCGTCAGGTCGGCCGCATTCGCGGCACTCAACAAAACGCCTTTGAACAACTGATTCGGATCCTGACAACAGATGGTTAACAAATCCTGATTCTGGAACGCAAGTCCCCCGGGTGCAATTTTTGTCGAATCGCCCTAAGGTCTTGTGTAGGAAGCAGCTTTCGTCACCCGGTTCTGTTCAAGTTCCACTTTAAGAGACGGGCCTAACCGACTCCCGCGACTCAGCCTTCTTCTGAAGGGGAGTCACGCTCAGTCACAAAGACAGTGACGCAATGATTAATGATGCGGGTAAACACGAAGTTAAGCGCCGTTCAGAAATATGGCGAAACTTAAGGTTTTCCCCGTGAAGGCCCGGGGCTCACGAAAGCGGGCGGCCATTCTATGAAGCCTCATATGAAAGCGCGCTCCTGATGAAGGCTGTCTTATGAAGGCGCTTGCCGAACAGATCGGCGATATCGACGGCATCAATATTTACGGCCGCGTCGTCGGTGTGCGCGGCCTGATGGTCGAGGTGGCCGGCCCCATCCACGCGATGTCGGTCGGCGCGCGGCTGGTGATCGAGACCGGCGCCAACCGTTCGATTCCCTGCGAGGTGATCGGCTTCTCCGGCAACAATGCTGTCGTGATGCCGTTCGCCGGCCTCGACGGCGTGCGCCGCGGCTGCAAGGCCGTCATCGCCAATGCCGCCAATCTGGTGCGGCCGTCGTCGGCCTGGCTCGGCCGCGTCGTCAACGCGCTGGGCGAGCCGATCGACGGCAAGGGACCGCTGCCGCAAGGCGCCTCGCCGATGCCGTTCCGCAATGCGCCGCCCCCGGCGCATTCGCGCAAGCGTGTCGGCGCCCCGCTCGATCTCGGCGTGCGCGCGATGAACACCTTCCTCACCTGCTGCCGCGGCCAGCGCATGGGCATCTTCGCAGGGTCCGGCGTCGGCAAATCGGTGCTGCTGTCGATGCTCGCGCGCAACGTCGATGCCGCGGTCAGCGTCATCGGGCTGATCGGCGAACGCGGCCGCGAGGTTCAGGAATTCTTGCAGGATGACCTCGGCGAGGAGGGCCTCGCCCGTTCGGTCGTGGTGGTCGCAACCTCCGACGAGCCGGCGCTGATGCGCCGCCAGGCGGCGTATCTGACGCTCGCGGTCGCCGAATATTTTCGCGACGAGAACCAGGATGTGCTCTGCCTGATGGATTCGGTGACGCGCTTTGCCATGGCCCAGCGCGAGATCGGCCTGTCCGCCGGCGAGCCGCCGACGGCCAAGGGCTACACCCCGACCGTCTTCACCGAGCTGCCGAAACTTCTGGAGCGCGCCGGGCCGGGCCTGGGGGAGGGCGCCATCACCGCGATCTTCACGGTGCTGGTCGACGGCGACGATCATAACGAGCCGATTGCGGACGCCGTCCGCGGCATCCTTGACGGCCACATCGTGATGCAGCGCTCGATCGCCGAGCGCGGCCGCTACCCCGCCATCAACATCCTCAAATCCGTCTCCCGCACCATGCCGAAATCGGCCGATCCGCAGTTCTGGCCGACCATCCAGAAGGCGCGGGCGGTGATGGCGACCTATGCCGACATGGAGGAATTGATCCGGCTCGGCGCCTACCGGGCCGGCTCCAGCCCCGAGGTCGACGAGGCGATCCGCCTGCACGAACCGCTCGAGGCGTTCCTGCGCCAGCGCAAGGACGAAAATGCGTCTCTGGCTGACGGCTATCGCCAATTGGCGCATATCCTCGGTAATTTGGAAACGGAACGCTAACTTTGTCAGGTCATCATCCCATCCCACAGAGTAGCAGAGCCGGTCTTGGCCCCAGTCGGGCCTGTGGGGAGACCGGTGACGTCCCACGTGCAGCGAGGGGACTTCTGGGGAGTATGAGTCGATGAAGTCACGAGATACCCTCATCCGCCTGAAGAAGTTTCAGGTCGACGAGAAGCGCCGCCGGGTCACCCAGATCGAGACCATGATCGCCGACTTCCAGCGGATGTCGACCGATCTTGAACGCGAGATCACGACCGAGCAGGAGCGTGCCGGGATCAACGATCCCTCGCACTTCGCCTATCCGACCTATGCCAAGGCCGCCATTCAGCGCCGCGAGAACCTGACCCGCTCGGCCGACGAGCTCAAGGGCCAGCTCGACGAAGCCAAGGCCGCGCTGGCCGAGGCCTTCGAGGAGCTCAAGAAGGTCGAGCTCCTGGACGAGCGCGACCAGGCCCGCGAGCGCGCCGAGGAAAATGCCCGCGAGCAGGCCGACCTCGACAGCATCGGCCTGATGCGCGCCCGCATCGGCGCCGTCGCCTAAAGACACAGCCAGCGGCCAAACTGCCGAGAATTTGTAAAACCCGGACCCGCAAGGTCCGGGTTTTCGCATGTGCTATCCACAGTGTGGCGCCGCACCCCTTGGTGGACGGCTTGGCCACGCGCTATGGTGGTGCGTGGTTTACCTCGCCCCGCTTTGAGGGGAGAGGTCGGATTGCCCCGGCGATGCGTAGCATCGTCCGGCGCGATCCGGGTGAGGGGGACTCTCCGCGGGTCCGTCTGCAACCTCCCTTGCGGAGACTCCCCCTCACCCCGACCCTCTCAGGGCGAGCGTAGCTCGTCCCGACCCCGCAGGCGGGGGAGAGGGAGGAAGGTTGGGGGGCTGAATGCTGACGCCAGCAGAGCTGGTCGGGTTGATCGAGGCGGTGGCGAAGGGCGATCAGGCGGCGTTCGAGCGCCTCTACGCCGCCACGCGCGCGAAACTCTATGGCGTCGTGCTCCGTATCTTGCGCCGACAGGATCTCGCAGAGGAGGTCATTCAGGAGACCTACGTCAAGATCTGGAACAGTGCCGGCCAGTTCAATCCCGCGCTGTCGTCGCCGATCACGTGGATGGCCTCGATCGCGCGCAACCGTGCGATCGACATCGTGCGCAAGAAGTCGGAGGTCTCGATCGAGGAGGAGCCGCAGGCGATGGAGGTCGCGGCCGACAGCCCCGATCCGCTGGCGCGCCGGGAGATGACCGAGGAGTTGAAGCGGCTGCTGGAATGCATCGGCCGGCTCGAGCCCGACCGTCAGCGTCTCGTGCTTCTCGCCTATTACAACGGCTGGAGCCGCGAGCAATTGGCGGAGAAATTCGCAGCTCCCGTCAACACGGTGAAGACGTGGCTCCGGCGCAGCATGTTGGATATCCGGGAGTGCCTCGGACTATGAAGGTTTATACGGTGAGGGTGGTTCTGGACTGCATGTGATGGCCTACTCGGAGGACCATATCGCGCTCGCCGCGGAATATGCGCTCGGTACGCTCGAGGCCGATGAGCGCGCGCAGGTCGAGACCATGATGGCGGTGGACCCGGCGTTCGCCGACATCGTGCAGGCCTGGGCCTATCGGCTCGGCGCCCTCAACCAGATGGTCGGCTCGGTCGAGCCGCGTCCGGTCGTGTGGGAGAACATCAGGTCCGAGATCGCGCGCACGGTGCTTGCGCAGCAGCCGCCTGTTCTGGCCGACGTCGTACCGCCGCCAGTCCCGCCCGTCGAAGCCGCGCCGCCGGAAGCGCCGCTGGAGCAGGTGCCGCAACCAGAGCCGCAGCCTCCCGAAGCAGAGCAGCCCGAGCCGACGCGCTCCGGATCCGATGCGATACCCGACATCGCGCCGGTGTTCATGCCGCAGGTCCACGCGCCCGATCCCGAGGTCGTCCGGACGCCGCAGGTGCCGATCGCCGACGACACCAACGTGATCCGCCTCGAGGGCCGCGTGAAGCGCTGGCGCTCGATCGCATCCGCGGTCGGCGCGCTCGCGGCCGCGCTGCTGGTGACGCTGTCGCTTCAGATCTTCCTGCCCGACGCGCTGCCGGGGGCTTTACGTCCCGCGCCGCGCATCCAGACGGTGGAAGTGAAGACACCGGCCGCGCCGCTCACCGCCGCCGCGCAATATGTCGCGCTGCTGCAGGGCCAGGGCGGCGGCCCCGCCTTCATCCTCACCATCGACGGCGCGACCAAGAACTTTACCGTGCGCAAGGTCGGCGCGACGCCGGAGCCCGGCAAGAGCTTCGAGCTCTGGCTGATCTCCGACAAGCTGCCGCGCCCGCGCTCGCTCGGTGTGATCGGCGCCGGCGAATTCACCGCGCGTCCGCTGCTCGCCTCCTATGATTCCGAAGTCGTCAACGGCGCCACCTATGCGGTCACGGTCGAGCAGGCCGGCGGCTCGCCTAACGGCCAGCCGACCTCGGCCCCCATCTTTTCCGGCAAGCTGATCGAGACCGTACCGCCGTCCCAGCCGCAGGCGCCCGCCCCGGCGAAGAAGTAGGTCCCGTAGCCCGGATGGAGCGCAGCGCAATCCGGGACCAGCGCCATCAGGCGACAACCCCGGATTACGCTTCGCTCCATCCGGGCTACGAAGCTGCGTCCCTGTCGCCACGGTCCATCTCGCCGTCGCATCCCGACAAGTCGCCTTGAATCCGCCCCCGATTTGAACCTTGCCGCAATTCGTGGCGTCAAATTCCCGGAAATTGCAGTCGGCGCCGCCGATCGCGGAGCCGAAAGAGGGGCTAGAAAACAAATGGATGCAGCGAAAACGCCCGGCATCTTCATTCACCAATACACCGGACTGCCGCACGGCCCTGCGTTCGAGCATTGGCGCGAGCGGGCCTTCGGTGCCTGCGGCCTCGATATCGGGCCGAGCCATGGCGACAGCATCGATTGCCGGCTCCAGATCAGCGTGGTCGACAATATCGCGCTCGCCATTCCGGAAGGCGCCTCCGCGCAATATTCCCGCACCCAGAGCCACCTTGCCGACGGCAGCGACGACCTCATGCTGATCGCCGCACATGCCGGCCTCGTCCGTGTCGGGCAGAATGGCCACACCGTGGAGCTTGCGCCCGCGCAGATGGTGCTCGTCGACATGAGCATCACCGGCACCGTCGGTCACACCGATGAAAACCGCTTCACCACCATCCGCATGCCGCGCCGCGCGTTGCTCGACATCAATCCGCGTACCGAGGACAAGCTGTCGCAAGTGCTCAGCGACGGTGCGGTGGCCGAGACCATCTTCCGCTACCACGCGCTCGCCGCCAATCACGCGCCGCATCTCGACGCGGTGGGCCAGCGCCTGACCGCGCAGCATATGGTCGATCTGGTCGGCCTCCTGCTCGGCACCGATGCCGAGCATGCAAGTCTTGCGCGTGGCCGCGGCCATGCGGCGGCGCGCCTCGACCTCATGCGCGCCGATGTGATGGCCGCGCTCGGCCGCAACGATCTCTGCCTGTCCGAGATCGCGACGCGCTCGGGCTTGAGTCCACGCCAGGCGCAACGCCTGTTCGAGCAGGCCGGCACGACCTTCACCGAATTCGTGCTGGAGCAGCGCCTGCTGCAGGCGCGCAAGCTGCTCGGCGATCCCCGCGCCAGGGCGCGCAAGATCAGCGACATCGCGCATTCCTCGGGCTTTTCCGATTTGTCATATTTCAACCGTGCGTTCCGCAAGCGCTTTGGCGCGACACCGTCGGAATTGCGCGAGGCGTAGGCGCGCCCCGGTTTCGTTCTGCGGATCACAGTTGGCCCGTTCGCGGCGATGAGCTATATCTACCTGTGCGGGTAGACCGCTCGATCGCTTGTCGTTCCCTTGTCGTTCCATTGGGAAAGTGCAGTCAACGGACATGGCGCGTATCGTCGTGCTCGGCGCCGGATTTGCAGGCCTGTGGGCGGCCATCGGTGCCGCACGCAAGCGCGACGAGATCGGTGCTGTCAGCGACATCGAGATCTGCCTGATCGATCGCAATCCCTATCACAACATCCGTGTGCGCAATTACGAGGTCGATCTCAGCGAGGTCGCGATACCGTTGCCGCAGCTGCTCGATCCCGTCGGTGTCAGTCACGAGATCGGCGAGGTCGAAGCCATCGATCCGGTCCGGCACGAAATTTCGTTGGTCACGAGCAGCGGCGAGCAGACGCTTGCCTATGACCGCCTGGTGCTGGCGCTCGGCAGCGAGGTGATGCGTCCCGACATCCCAGGCCTTGCCGAGCACGCCTTCGATGTCGATACCTATACCGCGGCGCTTCACCTCGAGGATCATCTCGTCTCGCTCGGCCGCAGCGCGCCGTCGCCAGGGCGTTCGACGGTGGTGGTGGTCGGCGCAGGCTTTACCGGCATCGAGGTGGCGGCCGAGATGCCCGACAGGCTGGCGCGCGCGGGCATCACCGGCAGCCGCCGCATCATCCTGGTCGATCCCAACGCCGCGGCCGGCGCCACCATCGGCGCGCCGGCGCGTCCCGTCATCGAGACGGCGTTGGCCGCGCTCGACGTCGAGATGCGCCTCGGCGTGCGCGTCGTCTCGGTCGAGGCGGCCGGCATTCGCTTGAGCTCCGGCGAGTTCATTCCGGCCCAGACCGTGATCTGGTGCGCGGGCATGCGTGCGAGCCCCCTGGCTGCGTGTTTTCCGGACGCGCGCGACCGGCTCGGGCGCCTGCTGGTCGATCCCTTCATGCGGGTTGCGGATGTCGGCGGCGTGTTCGCGGCCGGCGACGTCGCCTCGAGCGTGGTCGACGGGTTGCATCCGACCGTGATGTCCTGCCAGTTCGCGCGCCCCATGGGCCGCTTCGCCGGCCACAACGTGGTCGCCGATCTCGCCGGCCTGCCGATGTTGCCGCTGCGGATCGACTGGTACGTGACCGTGATCGATCTCGGCGGCTGGGGCGCGCTCTATACGGAAGGGTGGGATCGCGAGGTGAGGGCGACCGGTCAGGCTGCGAAGGCGACCAAGAACATCATCAACCGCAAGCGCATCTATCCGCCGCTGACCGGCAGCAAGGAAGAGCTGTTCGCCGCCGCTGCGCCGACGGTGCAGGCACCGCCGCCGAGCTATGGGGCGCGGTAGCTCCAAGTATCGGTGTCATCGTCCGCGAAAGCGGACGATCCAGTATTCCAGAGACAGGGGTGTGGTACGGAGAAGCTGCGGCGTACTGGATTCCCCGCCTTCGCGGGGAATGACAACGGGGGTTTTGTCGAGGCATCCCGGTATCCTTGCCACAAGCCCTTGCGTTGGTCGACGGGCAAAACACGCGAGCCCTGGGTCAACGCAGGGCGACAAAAATATTCCACTTTACCGAAATTCGGAAATGACGTATGTGTCGGGCAACCCGGCCCAAGGAAGAGGGGCGTATCGCGATCGTCACGAGCGCGGGCCGGGCGGCGGTGGACGCAGGTGACATCGGCGCGAACAGCTTCGCAGGGCGGGTAACCGTGAGCGAAGACCTCGCGCACACGACCGGTGTGATCCGCGTACGGCAAAATCGTGTCGTCCTGGCGCCCGGGGTCTGTGCGCCAAGTCTTGTGGTGATGGGTGTCGTCCAACCGGACGCATCCGCCAGCCATCCGCAAGGCGACGGGGGCAATAGTGCAACGCTCCCCGGGGAGAACACGACATAAGCCGTAAAGCCACTGCGCAGGGAAGGCCGGGATGTCCTGGCTACACCTGTATGCCGCTGTGCAGCTTCTTGTTCACGCAGGTTTCGCACAGTGGACCGCGGGTGCCAGCCGGCGCCCGGTCTTCCCTGCGCCCTCTTTCAATCGAGGGTGAAGTGATGAAGCACAGCTCGGGCGAAATGCGCCGCGAGGATGCGAAGGTGTGTCTGCAATGAAGATGCGAATGCCCACGTACTGCGAGCTCTCATCTGTGACCGTCACCCTGAGGCGCCGGAGCGAAGCGGAGGCCTCGAAGGGCGACAGCCCCGCTGTATCTCGGCGCTCATCCTTCGAGGCTCCGCATGCGATGCGTTTGCATCGCATGCCTCGCACCTCAGGATAACGGGATCGACATTGTCTCCGCGGAAAGACTCTGGATTGCTTTGCTGCGCTCGCGCGCTGCGTCCGGGACACGAGCAGGGGATGCCGCTGCTTCTCGCACTCTATCAGTCGCGTACCCCAGACATGAGAAAGCGCCCGTGGGGGGCGGGCGCTTTCTGTAGTCGACTTGGGGTTGGGGTCGTCTACATATCCACGTGGCGACTTTGGGGGGCTGGTAAAGAGCCGCGTGAATTCACAAAACTCGTCAGATCTCCTTAGCGAACGAGGGACGCATTCGCGCTGGTGATAACGACCGGCTTGTCGGCCTTGATGACGCGGGCGCTCTGGGTCAGACCATCATCCGAACCCGTGCGTGCCGTGATGCCGAGGCCCGCCACCGCGATCCCTGCGACGAGGGCGACGACCACGACTTTCAAATGGGTCGCGCGATCTGCGCTGTAGATCGAGTGGTTCATGGAAGCCTCCTGCCGCCATCTACCCGAAGTAGTCGCCGGCCGTTTCAGGCAGGTTCATGCTTCCGGTGCCCAACAACCTAGTATTGGGGGGATTCGTTCCCAAGAGGCCATCACAAGAGCGTGACAGGACGTGAAAGATCGCGATCAAAGGCGACCCTTGATCGTGCATTTTTGTAATTATTTCAAAGCTGTAATGTGCCCGTCAGGCGCCTTGTCGAGGCTTGGTCCACAAGGCGCCAGGAACTCAAAAACCATTTGCCTGTGTCCAAAAAACACACGGCTTCTTAAGGCAAATCAGATGCTTCCGACCGTTTTCAACCTCGCCCTGGGGTGGATCTCGGCCTGCGACAGCACCGTCGTCTGGGCCCGGAACCGCTCCACCAGGGACCGGACGAAGGGACGAATTGCCGCAGAGGTGACCAGCACCGGCGCCTCGCCTTCGCGGGCGGCGCGCTCGAACGCCTCGCGCACGCCGGTCATGAACTCCGACAATTTCGAGGGCTGCATCGCAAGGCTGCGCTCCTCGCCCTGGCCGATGATGGATTCGGCAAAGGCCTGCTCCCACCGCGCCGACAGCGCGATCAGCGGCAGATAGCCGGCATAGGAGGTGTTCTGCGCGCAGATCTGTCGCGCCAGGCGGGCCCGGACATGCTCGACCATGGTGGCGGGATTGCGCGAGAAGGCGAGCGAATCGGCGATGCCTTCGAGGATGGTCGAGAGATCGCGGATCGAGATGCGCTCGGCGAGCAGGAGCTGCAGCACGCGCTGGATGCCGGAGACCGTGACCTGTCCCGGCACGATGTCCTTGACCAGCTCGCTCTGCTCCTTCGGCAGCTCCTTGAGCAGCTTCTGCACCTCGCCATAGGAGAGCAGGTCCGACATGTTGGCCTTGAGCAACTCGGTGAGGTGGGTCGAGAGCACGGTCGCGGCGTCGACGACGGTGTAGCCCTTGAGCGAGGCCTCCTCCTTGAGGCTGGCGTCGACCCAGGTCGCGGGCAGGCCGAAGGTCGGCTCGGTGGTGTGGATGCCGGGCACCTGCACCTGGCTGCCGCCGGGGTCCATGACCATGAACTGGTTCGGCCAGATCTTGCCGGTGCCGGCGTCGACCTCCTTGATCTTGATGATGTAGGTGTTGGCCTCGAGCTGGACATTGTCGAGGATGCGCACCGCCGGCATCACAAAACCCATCTCGATCGCGAGCGAACGGCGCAGCGCCTTGATCTGCTCGGTCAGGCGGTCGGTGCCGTCGGGGCCGTTGACCAGCGGCAGCAGGGCATAGCCGAGCTCGATCTTGAGATCGTCGATCTTGAGCGCCGCCGAGATCGGCTCTTCGGCGGCCGCAGCGCCCGGTGCACCGGGCTGGCCGGCGACCGGCGCGGCCATGGCGGCTTCCTCGGCCTGAACGGACGTCTTCTTGTGGTTGCGGGCGTGCCAGGCCAGCGCGCCGGCGCCGGCGCCGAGCGCCAGGAAGGGGATGGTCGGAATGCCCGGCAGGGCCGCCAGCACCAGCATGACCGCCGAGGACATCGCGAGCGCCTGCGGATAGCCGGAGAACTGCTTCATCAGCGCCTTGTCGGCGGCGCCGGAGACGCCGGCCTTGGAGACGAGCAGGCCGGCGGCGGTCGAGACGATCAGCGCCGGCACCTGGGTGACGAGGCCGTCACCGACGGTCAGCAGCGTGTAGCTGCGCCCGGCGTCGGCAAAGGACATGCCCTGCTGCGCCACGCCGATGATCATGCCGCCGACGACGTTGATGAAGACGATCAAAAGGCCGGCGATGGCATCGCCGCGGACGAATTTGGAGGCACCGTCCATGGCGCCGAAGAAGCCGCTCTCGTCCTCCAGCTCCTTGCGGCGGTGCTTGGCGACCTTTTCGTCGATCAGGCCGGCGCCGAGGTCGGCGTCGATCGCCATCTGCTTGCCGGGCATGGCGTCGAGGTGGAAGCGCGCCGCGACTTCGGCGATACGGCCCGAACCCTTGGTGATGACGACGAAATTGACGATGATCAGGATGGCGAAGACGATGATGCCGATGACGAAATTGCCGCCCATCACGAAGCTGCCGAAGGCCTCGATGACGTGACCGGCGGCGGCCGTGCCCTCGTGCCCGTGCGACAGGATCAGCCGGGTCGAAGCCATGTTGAGCGACAGGCGCAGCATGGTCGAGATCAGCAGGATGGTCGGGAAGGCCGAGAATTCCAGCGGTGTCTGGATGAACAGCGAGGTCATCAGGATCAGGATCGACAGCGTGATCGAGATCGCCAGGAACAGGTCCAGCACGATCGCGGGCAGCGGCAGGATCAGCACCACCAGGATGGTGAGGATGCCGAGCGCCAGCGCGATGTCGCCGCGCTTGAGGACGTTGACGATCTCGTTGAGGGAGGGGATCGAGGGCCTTGCGGCGCCTACGCCCTGTCCCGCGGTGACGTCGACCATGGTAGCTGCCTCCCCGCGCGACTGCCGTCCGCGCGCCCCAAACGTCTGCGCGGCGGCCGAAGGGCCGCCGTTCCGAAAGTGAGGCACCGCACTGGCGTCCACGGGAGCTCCCGTTCTACGCGGCTGACGACACTCGACTTCACCCGGCAATTTTTGCCCGGTGTATGGTTAGCAAAGGGTTAACGCGGGGGCGGGAAGAGGGCGGGGAGGGGTATTTCGGGGCCCAAGGCCGTCATTCCGGGGCGATGCGAAGCATCGAACCCGGAATCTCGAGATTCCGGGTTCGCGCCAAGCGGCGCGCCCCGGAATCACAGTCGAGTGGAAGGCTCCTACTTCGCCTTGTCCATCCTGGTCACCGTATACCCCGAGGCCGCCTCCTCGGCCTCGAAGGTCACCTTGTCGCCGACCTTCACCTGCTTGAGCATCGCGGGGTCCTTGACGCGGTAGACCATGGTCATGGGGTCCTCCATGCCGAGGCTCTTGGCCGGCCCGTGCTTGAGCGTGATCTTGCCGGCGCCCTCGTCGATTTTCTTGACCTCACCGCTGATCGCGGCGGTCCCCGCCGCGAGGGCGGCAGTGGTAAGGCCGACAGTCAGCGTCAGCGCTGCGGCAATGCGGATGATGCGGTTCATGGGAGTCTCCTTGTCGCTACTTCACGGTGACATGGCCGACCATGCCGTAGTCGCGGTGGTCGGGAATGAGGCACGAATATTCGAACGTGCCGGGCTTGCTGAATTTCCAGAGGATCTCGGCCGTCTTTTGCGGCGCGAGCCTGACGCCGTTGGGGTCGTCGTGCTCCATGTGCGGATGCTTTTTCATCTCGACGGCATGCGCGAGATTCTCCTTGGTGGTGGCAAGCAGGAATTCATGATCCTCCTTGCCGACATTGCGCAGCACGAAGCGGACCTGTTCGCCGCGCTTGACCTCGATTTTGGCAGGCGCGTAGTCCATCTCGTTCAGCAGGATCTCGATGGTGCGCGCGGGCTTGTTGGGATCGCCGGCCTCGCCGGCCGAAAAGGTCCCATGCCCGTGCTTGTCGTGAGCAAGGACCGGCGCGGTCAAAAGCGCCGCCAGCGCGAGGCCGAGTTTGATCGTCTTCATCGTCATCTCCAGTTGGTGGTTCATCGAAACGCTCACATCTTCATCTTGTGCGTCGGTTTGCCCTGCTGCCGTGCTGGCTCTGCGGACGGCGCTGAGACCTCGTAGGCGACGGTGCCTTGCGGAAACTTGTACGGTCCGGGATCGCGATAATCGTCGCGCGCAAGGTCCTCGCGGATCTTCATCACGGTGAACATGCCGCCCATCTCGATCGGGCCGAACTGACCGGTGCCGGTCATCATCGGCAGCGTGTTGTCGGGCGCGGGCATCTCCATGTTGCCCATCGCCATGCCGGTCGATCCCATCGCCATGCTGTCGGGCGCGAGCTTGCCGACGGCCCTGGCGAGGTCCTTGCGCGACACGCCAATCAGATTGCGCACCTCGTGCCCCATCGCATTCATGGTGTGATGCGACTTGTGGCAATGGAACGCCCAATCGCCGGGATTGTCGGCGAGCACGTCGAACACGCGAACGGCACCGACCGGCACGTCCGTCGTCGTCTCCGGATATTGCGCGCTCTCCGGAACCCAGCCGCCGTCGGTGCAGGTCACCGCGAAGGCGTGGCCGTGCAGATGGATCGGATGGTTGGTCATGCTGAGATTGCCGATGCGCACGCGCACCTTGTCGCCGAGCCGCACCGGCAGCGGGTCGATGCCGGGAAACACCCGCGCATTCCAGGTCCACATGTTGAAGTCGGTCATCTCGTTGACCAGCGGCAGATAGGTGCCGGGATCGACGCGATAGGTGCTCATCACGAACACGAAGTCGCGGTCGACGGGTCGGAAGTTCGGATCGCGCGGATGCACGACGACCATCCCCATCATGCCCATCGCCATCTGCACCATCTCATCGGAATGCGGGTGGTACATGAAGGTCCCGCTCTTCCTCATCTCGAACTCGTAGACGAAGGTCTTTCCCGGCTGGATGTGCGGCTGGGTCAGCCCGCCGACGCCGTCCATGCCGCTCGGGATGATCATGCCGTGCCAGTGCACGGTGGTGTATTCGGGCAGTCTGTTGGTGACGAAGATCCGAACCTTGTCGCCCTCGACCACCTCGATCGTCGGGCCCGGCGACTGGCCGTTGTAGCCCCACAGATTCACCTTCATGCCCTCGGCGAATTCGCGCACCACGGGCTCGGCGACGAGATGGAATTCCTTCCAGTCGCCGTTCATGCGAAACGGCAGCGACCAGCCGTTCAGCGTCACGACGGGGCGATAGTCCGGTCCGCTGACGGGGTGCAGCGGCGGCTGCATCACCACCTTGTCCATGTGCGCAGCTTCCGGGATCGATGCCGCCTGCACGCGGCCTTGCACCGCGGATGCGCCGACGAGCGCGGCGGTGCCCAAGAATCCTCTGCGGGAAAACATGCCGGCCTCCATCTCAGTGGCCGCCGTCGGCAGGCGCTGCCGCGGCGATGGTGGTTGAAGTGTCGCCGCCCGCAGCAGGCGCGCCGCCGCCATTGACGGCGGTCTGCAGGTCGGATTGGGCGAGGAAGAACCGTTGCCGGGCATCGATCGCGCCGCGCAGCGAGGCCAGACGCTGTCGTGCTTCGGTGAGCAGCGCAAAGATGTCGACCTGCATGCTGGAGAAGCGGAGCTGCATCTCCTCGGTGATGATCTTGCGCAAGGGGATGATCTCGCGCTGGTAGTGGCTGGCGATGTCGTAAGTGGATCGGTAAGTCCGATACGCATCGCGCGCCTCCGAGCGAACGTTCACGGCGCGCTCGGTCAGGCGGTTGAAGGCGAGATTGTAGATCTCTGCCGCCTGTCGCATCCGCACCTCGCCGCCGTCGAAGATCGGGATCTGGAACTGGACGTCGAAGCCGCGTTCGCGGAATGGCGCGCCTTCGGGATCCCGGGTGCGGCGGGAGATGCCGGCGAGATCGAGCAGCGTCACGAAGCGCGTCGCTTCGGTGAGGTTCAGCGACTTCGCCAGCGCCGTCAGCGCCAGCCGGGCGATCTGCAGATCGATGCGATGGGCCGCCGCATCGGCCTCGATCGAGGGCAGTGCCTGCGGCCGGCGCGGCAGCGGCGGCAATTGATTGGGCAGACGGAAGTCGAGGCCGCCGTCCCACAATCCCATCAGCCGCGCGAGCCTTTCGCGCGCGCTCGTCGCCGCCTGGCGCGCGGTGGCGAGGTCGGCGGTGGTCTCGGCGTAGAACACCTGCTCGCGGGCCTGGTCGAGCTTGTTGAGCGAGCCGGTCTCGCCGAGCTTGACCGCAAGCTGTGCGGTCGATTCCGCCGTCGCCTTCGCATCCGTCAGCAGCGCCACCATCTCGTTGCCGGCGACAGCGCGCACGTAAGTGCCGCGGACGTCGGCGGCGAGCCGCAAGGTCGCCAGCGCCGCGCGCAGCTGCGCCTGGCGGAATCGGTCGCGGGCAATGTCGGAGCGGAACGGCAGGGTGGCGAGCGCAAGAATGTCGCCGACCACCTGGCGCTCGATCTCGCTGGCGCCGTTGCCTGAGATCCGCGAGATCGAGAACACGGGATTGGGCGGCAGGCTCTGCTCGACCAGATCGGTCTCGGCCAGCGCCAGCTCGTTATAGGCGGCTTGCAATCCCTTGTTGTTGAGCAGTGCGATCTGAACGGCGGCCTCCCCGCTCAGCGCCCGCGACAATAACTGGCGAACGCGCGCGTCAACCGCGCCCGCTCCTTCGGGCGTGCGAACGAAGGCGACATCCTTGTTGATGGTCTGGCTCGTCAGCTCGGAGACCGCGCTCATGCCGCTGTCGGGCGAGAACACGGCGCAGCCGGCAAGTCCGGGTGCGCCAAGGCCGAGCGCGGCGAGAACGAGCAGGCTTGGCGCGAATTGATGTGTCATGGCGCGCTCCTACCGGTCTTGCTTCGGCCGTGGCGCGACGGCGTCGTTGCGATCGCGCCACGGCGCCGGCGCTGCAGGCCGCAGGCTGGTGTAGGGCGCAATGGTCGACCGATAGCCGACAGGCGCGACCTTCGCCGAGGGATCGGCGGGATCGGCGCCGGCGACTTGCGTCGTTGCCGACATGCAGCCGGACAGCGCCAGCGCAAGTGCGGCCAGCAGCGGCCAATAGAATCGAAAATGTCGTCCACCCACCGCGGATGCGGCGGCGAACTTCGCCCCGGAAAGCGTAAGCATGATTCATCCCTGATCTGAAAGACCACAGGTCCGCGCGCGCAAAAGCGCGCAACGGCCCGAAATCGACGTGTCAGATCAGGCGATGGGAGGACGGTAGTGCAGGGGCGGCGCCGCGCTGTGCAGGCTGGCCACGATCTCGGCCGCACAGGTGGACATTGGCTGGACCGGCGTCGCGACGACCGGCAGATCGGCCGGCAACGCGCTGACGCACATCATCGCACAGCAGGGGCCGACTGTTCCCTTGCCGCCATGGTCATGCTGAGCCGGCGCGTCCTGCTTGGCTTGGCGATGCGCGTGCACCCCCGCGTGGTCGTGCGATGCGCCGTCGTGCGCATGACCCGCCGCCATCTGATGATGGACCGGTGCGGGATCTCCCAGCAGGGCCTCATCAAGGCACGGCGCCGGGCCGCTGCCCAAGGCGAGGCTTGCGGCCGGCGCGAGCACGCAGAACAGATAGGCGAGGGCGATGATCCGCCCCACCCTGATCCGCATCGCTCGTGTCAAACGCAGCAACATTCCGCCGACATGTGTTCCGCGCGGCGATTTGCTCACGCAGATTGCAAACTAATCGCAAAACGCGCGTTCGCCAAGAACTTATTACCGCAGTGCACCGCGCATGCCCAATATCGCGCCACGATGCTTGACCGCAAGGCGATCCGCGAACATGTTCCGCGCGTGCACGCGCCCAATCATCCAGGACAAAGCTCTGATTCATTCAGCCCTGATTCCCGTCAGGCCTGGATGCGGCTGCTCATTGCGCTTGTGATCGGCTCGATCGGCGCCGTCGGTATGTGGGCGGTCGTGGTCGTGATTCCCGTGGTGCAAGCGGAATTCGGTGCCACACGCGGCGCGGTGTCGCTCGCCTTCACGCTGATGATGTTCGGTTTCGGGCTTGGCGGCGTGATCGCCGGCAAGATCACCGACCGGTTCGGCATCGTGCCCGCGATGGCGATCAGCATCGCCTTCCTCGGCGTTGCCAATGTGCTCGCGGGGCTGTCCGCGCATCTCTGGCAGTTCGTGGCGGCGTATTTCCTGATCGGCCTCGGAACGTCGGCGACCTTCGCGCCGCTGATGGCGGAGGCCTCGCACTGGTTCGAGCGTTATCGCGGCCTTGCCGTGACCATCGTCGCCAGCGGCAATTACTTCGCCGGCACGATGTGGCCGCCGATCGTGAACTGGGGCATGCAGGAGGTTGGCTGGCGCCTCACCCATATCGGCATCGGCATCGTCTGTGTCAGCCTGATGACGATGCTGGTGCTGGTGTTGCGTGCGCAGATGGGCGACGACAAGGTCCAGGATCACGCCAATGCGCCGCCGCCGCGCGTCGACCTCAAGCTCTCGACCAACACGCTGACGGTGCTGCTTTCGATCGCCAGCATCTCCTGCTGCGTCGCCATGGCGATGCCGCAGGTGCATATCGTCGCCTATTGCGGCGATCTCGGCTATGGCGTGGCGCGCGGCGCCGAGATGCTGTCGCTGATGATGGCCTGCGGCATCGTCAGCCGAATCGGCTCGGGCTTCCTCGCCGACAAGATCGGCGGCATCCGCACACTGCTGGTTGGATCGGTGGCACAGGGCTTCGCGCTGGTGTTCTATCTGTTCTTCGACAGCCTCGCCTCGCTGTATCTCATCTCCGCGATGTTCGGCCTGTTCCAGGGCGGTATCGTGCCGAGCTATGCCATCATCGTGCGCGAGGCGATGCCGGCGAGCGAGGCGGCGACGCGCGTCGGCATCGTGATCTTCGCCTCGGTGTTCGGCATGTCCTTCGGCGGCTGGGTGTCGGGCATCATCTTCGATGCCACCGGCTCCTACGCCGCGGCGTTCGCCAACGGCGTGGCGTGGAACGCGCTCAATATCGGCATCGTCGTGTTGCTGTTGATCCGCTCGCGGATGAAGTCGGTCAGGACCGGACCGGGCTTCGCAACCTAAACCGCCTGTCCCGCCTTCATCAGCGAGCAGCCGGTGATCTTGTAACTGCCGTCCGCCTGCTGCTCGAGCGTGTACAGGGCCTCCCAGGCCTCGCCATTGGCATCGACGATGTGAACGCGCTGCGCAATCCAACCGCCCTCGATCTTGCTCTCGCCGAACTCGAAACTCTTGTGCCGGTAGACCGGCGCGTAGCCGCTTTGCACCATGGCCATGAAGATGTCCGGCGCGGGAAAGATCTCCCGGATCGCCGGCGCGGCAAAGGAATAGGCCGCGCTCGCATCGTCGCGGGCGAAGGCCTGCTCCTGGGCCCGGATCACGCCCTGCGCCGTCGCGACATCGTCGGCGCGTGCTGAGATGGGATTGAAGGCAATACTGAGAGCGACCAGCAAGGCGGCAATGCGCATGACAGGCTCCGCGTTGAAATCCCGGCAATGCTGATCCTAGCATGACCTCAGGGAAATACGGGCGCGCTATCGCTTCCGTTTCACCGCGGGCTTGGCTGGCCTGGCCGCGCGCGCCTTGGCCTTGGCAGCGGATTGCACCCGCAATCCGTCGACGAACACGTCGAGCAGGCGCAGCACCGAGGCTTGCCATCCCGGCTGATCGTGCATGTAGCACATCCCGAAAAACGCCCGCAGCAGGTCCTCCGGGCTGATATCGGCGCGCATCTGGCCGGCTGCGACCGCGCGCGCGAGTAGCGAGCCGATCGCCTTGGTCAGCCGCTCCATGGAGAAAACGGCAAGTTCCGACGAGCTCTGATACGCCAGCGCCAGCGCGGCCGACATGCCTTTCTTGGTGGCAACGAATTCGACGGCGGACCGCAGCCAGCGCCGCAGCGCTTCGACCGGATCCTTTGCGGTTCGCAGGTGCTCGGCAAGCTCGCTGAGCTGCCCGACCTCGCGCCGGTATACGGCTTCGAACAGATCCTCGCGCGTCGGGAAATGCCGATAGAGCGTGCCGATGCCGACGCCGGCGCGCTTGGCCACGGCCTCCAGGCTCGCCTCCGGGCCGCCCGCGTTGAACACGGCCTTGGCGGCTTCGAGCACGCGCTCGCGATTGCGCACGGCATCGGCGCGGGGCTTCCGGGTCTGGTCGGTGTGGTCGTCCATATCAGGCAATGTAGATCACGAATTGGTTAGATTGAACCCTCGTTGAACCCTTGCCGGGCTGCATCGCGTTGGAGGCGCACGGGGTTTTGACCAATTCCAATATTTTTCCACCGGCCCTTGTTAAGCGGAGGGAGCCTCCGTATCTTCGCCTCGATGTTGGCCGGCTTCTGCCCGGTCAATTTGGATCGACGGCGGCCACGGCGGTGGCGCGCTGCGCGATCACTCATGTCCAAATCTGATCGGAGCCTTGTATGAACCACTCCATCAGCCTCACCGTGAACGGTGCGCGGCGCGACTTCGTCCTCGACGATCCACGCGTCACGCTGCTCGATCTCCTGCGTGAGCGCCTCCATCTCACCGGAACCAAGAAGGGATGCGATCGCGGCCAGTGCGGCGCCTGCACTGTTCTGGTCGACGGCAAGCGCATCAACTCGTGCCTCGCGCTCGCGATCAGTCATGACGGCGCCGACATCCTCACCATCGAAGGCATTGCGCGCGGCGACCAGCTGCACCCGGTGCAGGCTGCCTTCATCGCCCATGACGGATTTCAGTGCGGCTTCTGCACGCCGGGTCAGGTCATGAGCGCGATCGGCATGATGCGCGAAGGCCAGGCGGGCAGCGATCCCGAACGCATCCGCGAATGCATGAGCGGCAATCTGTGCCGCTGCGGCGCCTATGCCGGCATCGTCGATGCCGTGCTCGATGCGGAAGGACAGATGGACGAAAGCGATCAGAGGCACTCCGCATGAAACCGTTCGATTACGTCAGGCCTGCCACCGTCACTGAAGCGGTTGCCGCCGCTGCCCAGCCGGGCGCGGTCTATCTCGCCGCTGGCACCAATCTGCTCGATCTGATGAAGGGCGGCGTCAGCCGTCCGGATCGTCTCGTCGACGTCTCGCATCTCGATGGGCTCGACGGCATCGAGCGCCTCGCCGATGGGTCCTTGCGCATCGGTGCGCTCGTCAGCAACGCCGATCTCGCGCATGATGCGGACTTTGCAAGGTCCTATCCCGCCGTCGCCGAAGCCCTTCTCTCCGGGGCATCCGCGCAGTTGCGCAATGCCGCGACCGTCGGCGGCAATCTGCTGCAACGGACGCGCTGCGCGTATTTCTACGACACTGCCAGCCGCTGCAACAAGCGCGAGGCCGGCAGCGGTTGCGATGCGCGTGAAGGTGAGAGCCGCACCCACGCGGTGCTCGGCTGGAGCGAGAGCTGCATCGCCACGCATCCCTCCGATTTCTGCGTGCCGCTGGTCGCGCTCGGTGCGGTCGTCGAGATCGAGGGGCGGGCGGGCCGGCGCGAGATCGCGCTCGACGAGCTGCATCGCCTGCCCGGCGATACGCCCGAGCGCGAGTCCGCGCTCGAGCCGGGCGATCTCATCGTTGCAGTGCGCCTGCCGCCGGCTGCGCGCGAGTTTGCCCCGCATGCGCGCTACCTCAAGGTCCGTGAGCGCACCTCCTATGCCTTCGCGGTGGTCTCGGCCGCTGCTGCGTTGCGGATCGAGAACGGCAGGATCGCCGAAGCGCGGCTTGCGCTCGGCGGCGTCGCCGCAAAGCCTTGGCGGGCCCGCGCTGCGGAGGACGTTCTCAAGGGCGTCGCTCCCACGGCCGATGCCTTCCAGGAAGCCGCTTGGCGTGCGCTGACCGACGCAAAGCCGTCCGGCAACAACGCCTTCAAGATCGAGCTCGCACGCCGCATCGTCGTGCGCGCGCTGACCCTCGCTGCCGCCGGTACGCCCGCGCGCCTGCCCGCACTGCCGGCCTCTCCCTTTGCCTCGACATCAGGAGCCATCCATGCCTGAGCTCAACCTCACCAGGGCGCCTGCCCATCTGCGCCACGGCTCGAATATCGGCCAGCCGCTGACCCGTCGTGACGGCGTCCTCAAGGTCACGGGGCAGGCGACCTATGCTGCCGATAATCATCCGCCCGGCATGCTGTTTGCGGTGATCGCGACCTCCAGCATCGCGCGCGGACGTGTGGCGTCGCTCGATGTCGCCGCCGCCAAGCGCCATCCCGGCGTCGTCGATGTCATGACGTCCGACCACAAGCCACCCCTCGCCATCGACCCCGAGATCAAGACCAATCCCTTCGTGTTTCGGATGGAGGCTTTGCAGAGCAACGAGGTCCGCTACGCCAATCAGCCGATCGCGGTCGTGATCGCCGAGACGCATGAAGCCGCGACGGAAGGTGCCGCGCTGCTGGCGCCGCGCTATGAGACGCTGCCTGCGCTAATCGGCCTCGATGCCGGCGAGAGTTTTGTGCCGCCCGTCGTCGGCGTCGGCAACCCCACCGAAAATCACCGCGGCGATGTCGAAGCGGGCCTTGCCTCGGCCGAGACGCAGATCGACGCGACCTACGAGACGCCGCCGCAATATCACAACGCGATGGAGCCGCATGCGGTCGTGGCTCACTGGGATGGCGACAAGCTGTCCGTGGACATGCCGACCCAGGGCCTGAAGCTGTCGCTCGCGCGCATCGCCGAGTTGTTCGGCATTGCGCACGACAAGATCCACATCCGCAGCCCGTTCCTCGGTGGCGGCTTCGGATCGAAGGGGCTCATGGGCGGCCCGCCGGTCCTCGGCATCATGGCGGCGAAGCTGGTCGGCAAGCCGGTCAAGCTGGTGCTGCGCCGTGAACAGATGTACGGCCCGGTCGGCCATCGCGCGCCGACGCGCCAGCGCCTGCGCATCGGTGCCGACGGAGAGGGGCGCCTCACCGCGCTCGATCACCATGCGCGGACCGTATCGAGCACGTTCGACGATTTTTATGAGCCCGCGGCCGATGCCTCGCACACGCTCTATGCGGCGCCTGCCATCCGCACCTCGCATGACGCCGTGCGCGTCAACACCGGCACGCCGCTGTTCATGCGCGCACCCGGTGAGGCGACCGGCTCGATTGCGCTGGAGAGCGCGATCGACGAGATGGCCTGGGCCTGCGGCATCGATCCGCTCGCCTTCCGCCTGAAGAACTATGCCGAGGTCGAGCCGATCACGGGAAAACCGTTCTCGTCAAAGGCGCTGCGGGCCTGCTACGATCAGGGCGCGGCGCGCTTCGGCTGGGCGAAGCGTCCGCTGCAGCCGCGTCAGATGCGCGACGATGCCGGCCTGCTGGTCGGCTGGGGCATGGGCACGGCGACTTTCCCGGCGCTGATGTTCCAGGCCGAAGCACGCGCGGCGATCCGCCGCGACGGCTCGGGCGTGATGGAGATCGGCGCACACGACATGGGGCAGGGTGCCTGGACGGCACTGGCGCAGATCGCGGCCGACGCCGTCGGCCTCGATGTCGACCGCGTCACGTTCAAGGCGGGGACATCGGACCTGCCCGATGCCGGCATCGCCGGCGGCTCCGCGCACACCGCGACCGCGGGAGCGGCGATCCACGGCGCGGGCGCGGCCGTGATCGCAAAGCTCGCCGATCTCGCCACCAATGACGAGCGCTCTCCGCTGTTCGGCGCCGGCAATGCCGGCGTGATCGCGCGTGACGGCAGACTGATCCGGCGCGATGACGAGAGCCGCGGCGAGAGCTATGCCGAGATCCTCGCGCGCGCCGGCGTCGCCGAGGTCGAGGCGCGCGGCACCGGTGCGCCGAACCCTGCGGCGATGGAGGAATATGCCATGCATGCCCATGGCGCGGTGTTCGCGGAAGTGAAGGTCGATCCCGAACTCGGTCAGGTCCGCGTCACCCGCATGGTCGGCGCCTTTGCTGCCGGGCGCATCGTCAACCCGCGTATGGTGCAAAGCCAGCTATTCGGCGGCATGATCTGGGGCCTCTCCTTTGCGCTGCACGAGGAGGCCGTCACCGACCGCCGCAGCGGCCGGATCATGAACGCCAATCTCGGCGAGTACCACGTTCCCGTGAATGCCGACGTGCCGCCGCTCGACGTGATCACGGTCGAGGAGCACGACCCGCACGTCAATGCGCTCGGCATCAAGGGCGTCGGTGAGATCGGCATCACCGGCAGTGCCGGCGCGGTCGCGAACGCGGTCTGGCATGCGACTGGTGTGCGCGTCCGCAAATTCCCGATCCGGATTGAGGAGTTGCTGGCGCAGCGTTGAGGCGGCAGGCGGAGCGAGGCCCGCTCGCTCCGCGGCGGACGATCAGTTCATCATCCTGCGGAGAGCCTTGATCTGCTCTTTCTGCACTTCGATGTATTTCGCGATGGTCTTGCGCAGCTCGCGCGAGTGCAGCTTGTCGGTGTCACGCAGGACCTCGTCGAGCGCGGCTTCCGCATTGGCAAGAGTGGTCTTCATGCGCGAGCCCTTATTACGAAGCGGCCCCGGAGTACCCAGGAGTCCGGGGCCATAACCTCAGCACCTCTAAGCCAGGCTGCTCGGCTACGGTTCGTAATATATAGCGGTCCGGCGCGCGGAAATTGAGATGGCTCAACCACCGTAAGATACCGGTGGCTGCCCGGAACCTTGCGGATGCGACTGTTCGCGATTCAGAACGTCGGCGGCGTGCAGGCCGAGATCACCTCGCACGGTTTGCCGCCGACGCAGCGGAAGCGGTGCGGACGGCGGCTCTCGAAATAATAGGCATCGCCCGGGTTGAGGATGCGCCGCTCGTCTTCGACGGTGACTTCGAGCTTGCCCGAGATCACGATGCCGCCTTCCTCGCCGTCATGGACGAGGTGGACGCGCCCGGTGTCGCTGCCGGGCTCGTAGCGCTCTTTCAGGATCTGCAGGCTGCGGCCGAACAGATTGTCGCCGATCTGCCGATAGGAGATCGGCTTCTTGCCGACTTCGGTCAGCTCCTCGGCGCGGTAGAAGATCTTGCGCCTGGACTCCGGCTCCAGCGCGAAGAACTCGGCGAGCCCCATCGGGATGCCGTCGAGGATGCGCTTGAGGGCGCCGACCGAGGGGTTCATCTGGTTGGATTCGATCAGCGAAATCGTCGAATTGGTGACCCCGGCGCGCTTGGCCAGCTCGCGCTGCGACAGCTTGTGGCGCGCCCGGATGAATCGCAGCCGTCCACCGATGTCGACGCTCATACCCAGATCCTGTGTTGCAGGTGTTGCGGATCGCGCAAATATGGACCGGCAGCCCCAGCGAAATCAATGGCTTGCAGGTCACCAGAAAAGGACTTGTTGCGCTTTTGAAGCCGTGGCTCTGCTAGAGGGTCAGCAAAGGAGCGCGGCCGTGACCGTTCATCAGATTCCGAACACTATCAAGACCGACTCGTTCTGGATGCCGTTCACGGCCAATCGGCAGTTCAAGAAGGCGCCGCGCCTGTTCTCCTCAGCCGAGGGCATGCACTACACCACCGTCGACGGCCGCAAGGTGATCGACGGCTCCGCCGGCCTGTGGTGCGTCAATGCCGGCCACGGCCGCAAGCAGATCGCGGCTGCGGTCGAGCGCCAGTTGATGACGCTGGACTTCGCGCCGTCGTTCCAGATGGGCCATCCGCTGGCCTTCGACTTCGCCGAGCGCCTCGCCGAGATCGCGCCGAAGGGCCTCGACCGGATCTTCTTCACCAATTCCGGCTCCGAATCGGTCGATACCGCGCTGAAGATCGCGCTCGCCTATCACCGCGCCAACGGCCAGGCGAGCCGCACCCGCCTGATCGGCCGTGAGCGCGGCTATCACGGCGTCGGCTTCGGCGGCACCTCGGTCGGCGGCATGGTCGCCAACCGCCGCGCCTTCGCCACCCTGCTGCCGGGCGTCGACCACATCCGCCACACCCACGATCTCAGCCGCAACGCCTTCGCCAAGGATCAGCCGGAGCATGGCGCCGAGCTCGCCGACGATCTCGAGCGTCTGGTGGCCCTGCACGGTGCCGAGACGATCGCTGCCGTCATCGTCGAGCCGGTCCCCGGTTCGACCGCGGTGCTGCCGCCGCCGAAGGGCTATCTGCAGCGCCTGCGCGAGATCTGCGACAAGCATGGCATCCTCCTGATCTTCGACGAGGTCATCACCGGCTTCGGCCGCCTCGGCACGCCGTTCGCCGCCAACTTCTTCGGCGTCACGCCTGATATGATGACCACCGCCAAGGGCATCACCAACGGCACCATTCCCTGCGGCGCGGTGTTCGCGCATCGCAAGGTGCATGACGCCATGATGATCGGCCCGGAAAACGTCATGGAGCTGTTCCACGGCTACACCTATTCGGCGCACCCGACCGCCTGCGCCGCCGGCATTGCGACGCTCGACATCTACAAGGATGAAGGCCTGCTGACGCGCGGCGCCTCGATTGCCGAATATTGGCGCGATGCGCTGCATTCGCTGAAGGGCCTGCCCAACGTCATCGACATCCGCAATTGCGGGCTGATGGGCGCGGTCGAGCTGTCGCCGCGTGACGGTGCGGTCGGTGCGCGTGGCTACGACGTCATGGTCGACTGCTTCAATCGCGGGCTATACTTCCGCATGAGCGGCGACTCCTTCGCGCTGTCGCCCCCGCTCATCGTCGAGAAGAGCCACATCGACGATATCGTGTCGATCCTTGGTGATGCCATCAAGCGGGTGGCCTGATAATTGCTCTCGCCGTTGCGAGTTGTTTCCTTGCAGCGGCGAGCGTGATGCCGCGGGAGTTTGACCAAGCGTGAAAGTTCTGATCCTCGGCAGCGGTGTCATCGGTGTCACCTCTGCCTACTACCTTGCGCGTGCCGGCCATGAGGTCACGGTCGTCGACCGTCAGCCCGAACCGGCGCTGGAGACCTCTTTCGCCAATGCCGGCGAAGTGTCGCCCGGCTATTCCTCGCCCTGGGCCGGCCCCGGCGTGCCGGTGAAGGCGGTGAAGTGGCTGCTGATGAAGCACGGCCCGCTTGTCGTCCGGCCGAAGCTCGATCCGGTCATGTGGGTCTGGCTGCTCAAGATGCTGCGCAATTGCACCAGCGCACGTTACGCGGTCAACAAGAGCCGGATGATCCCGATCGCGGAATACAGCCGCGATTCCTTGCGCGATCTGCGCCGCGACATCGGCATCCAGTATGATGAGCGCTCGCAAGGCACGCTGCAGCTGTTCCGCTACCAGGCCCAGCTCGACGGCACCGCCGAGGACATCGCCGTGCTCAAGCAATATGGCGTGCCGTTCGAGGTGCTGAGCCGCGAGGGCTGCATTGCGGTCGAGCCGGCACTCGCCGGCGTGAAGCAGAAGTTCGTCGGCGGGCTTCGCTTGCCGCAGGACGAGACCGGCGACTGCCACATGTTCACGCAGGCGCTGGCCAAGCATGCCGAGGCGCTCGGCGTGCGCTTCATGTTCAACACCTCGATCGATCGCATCGCCACCGACGGCGCGCGCGTCAGCGGCGTCGCCACCAGTGCCGGCATGTTGCAGGCTGATGCTTACGTGCTCGCGCTCGGCAGCTGGTCGTCGCGGCTGGTTGCGCCGCTCGGCATCCCCCTGCCGGTCTACCCGGTGAAGGGCTATTCGATCACGGTGCCGATCAAGGAGGCCGCGGGCGCGCCGGAATCGACCGTGATGGACGAGAGCTACAAGGTCGCGATCACGCGATTGGGCAATCGCATCCGCGTCGGCGGCACCGCCGAAATCTCGGGCTATTCGGACAAGCTCTACGACGCGCGCCGGGCCACGCTCGATCATTCCTTGTCCGATCTGTTTCCGCGCGGCGGCGATCTCGTCAAGGCGACGTTCTGGAGCGGCCTGCGTCCAATGACGCCGGACGGCCCGCCCGTGATCGGCCCGACGCAATTCGCGAACCTCCACCTCAACACCGGCCACGGCACCCTCGGCTGGACCATGTCCTGCGGTTCGGGTCGCGTGCTCGCGGACATGCTGTCGGGCAAGAAGCCGGACATCGACGTCGGTGCGCTCACGGTGGACCGGTATAAGCACCGGTTTGGGTGAACCTCTATCCCCTCGTTATTGCGAGGAGCGCAGCGACGAAGCAATCCAGAGTCTGTCCTTTGAGGCAGTCTGGATTGCTTCGCTCCGCTCGCAATGACGCTGTGGATGCAGCGGAGCCCCAATCCATCCCCGTCACCCTGAGGTGCTCGCCGCACGGCGCAACGCGCCGTGCGGCGAGCCTCGAAGGGCGACGGCCCGGGTCCATCGGGGCCGTGCATCCTTCGAGGCTCGCTGCGCTCGCACCTCAGGATGACGGGAAACTAGGTGGCGCCTGGCTCAAGGTCGCAAGCGGCGCGCAGATATGGTCCGGGCGATATGGCCTTCGTCGCCATACATTGCGTCCCACAGATTGACGCCAGAGGCCCACGATCCAATCCAGTCTTCGATACTGGGAGCGTCCTCGAAGAATGCGTCGGTCCAGTCATCGCCATCATGACCGTTGGGATCGAAAACCCGCATCCGGAAATCCGGGTCGAGACAATCGACGCACGAGTAGATGGCGCATCCCCAATGGCAGATCGGCAGAAGGCCATCCGGCCAAGCCAGCTCTGGCGCACTCCGAAATACGTCGTAGATCGCAACAGCGGTCTTGCCGGTATCGTCGGGAACGCCTTTGGTCAATCCAATGAGCCCGTATCCGGGGCCAAAACCTCCATTGCCGATATCTGCATACATTCGTTTCAACAGGGGTGGCAGCCGGAAACGAAGATGCTCTTCGTCGGAGGCAATGTCGCCTGCCCTTGCGGGGATTAGTGCCGCGCGCGGAGGTCGGCCCAGATCGGTTGGGTTTGTCTTCAGCCGTCGCTGGATCGCAGCGATGATGAGGTCATCCATCGACGAGGCCCTTCGTCCTGCAGAATGCCTTCACATCATGCCAGCAGACGGCGTGCCGGCAAACTACCCCGCCCCCGTCACGCAATTCACCCACAGCACCATGGCCTTCGCATCCTCGGCCGGATTGGAAAACCGGTGTGGCCGGCGGCTGGCAAAACGAAAGCTGTCGCCGGTCTTCAGCGACCAGGTCTCGCTGTCCACCGTCAGCATCATCTCGCCTTCGAGCACGAGGCCGGCCTCTTCGCCGTCATGGGTGTAGAGCTCGTCGCCGGTGGAGCCGCCGGGCTCCAGATGCACCAGGAACAGATTGAGCTTGTTGTCGGCGCTCGCCGGGCTGAGCAATTGCTTGGAGACGCCGGTGCGCCAGAGCTTCAGTTCGGGCCGCTGCAGCCCGCGCGTCACGACCTGATCGGAGGCGCCGTCGGCGCTCGGGCTCGCGCCGAACAGGGCGGCGATGCCGACGCCGAGCACGTCGGCGAGCGTCGCCAGCACGCGTAGCGATGGTGACGACAGGCCGCGCTCGATCTGGCTGAGAAAGCCGATCGACAGGTCCGTGCGCGCCGCGACCGTTTCCAGCGAGAATTGCCTGCCGCGCCGGAGATCCCTGATGCGGCGGCCGACCGCGACGTCCATCGCGGGCTCAGCGGATTTGGCGACGGCTTTGGCCTTTACCTTCTTCACCGGCTTTGTCGCGGCCGGTCTGCGCATTCTTTTGCCACCGCTCACGTCAAACCGCTTCCTTCATGTGCATGAAAACCGCTTGCATCGTCCGCGAAAGTGTGACCAAATTTTCATATTGGTGAAAATAGGCCGAAACGGCTCGGCTCGCAACGTCTGATCATGACACCAGCGAGCGCCGCCATCGGCCAGACCCAAAGGGGGATGCGATGAAGCGTTTTGGTCTGGCCGCGGTCGCGGCGCTCGCACTGATAGCCGTGGCGCCCGCTTCGGCGCAGCAGGTACTGAAGGTCGGCTCGACCCCGACGGGTATTCCCTTCACCTTCCTCGACACCAAGACCAACACCATCCAGGGCATCATGGTCGATCTCGTCACTGAAGTCGGCAAGGACGCCGGCTTCAACGTGCAGATCGAGCCGATGCAGTTCTCGGCGCTGATCCCGTCGCTGACCTCGAGCAAGATCGACATCATCGCCGCCGCGATGTTCATCACCGCGCCACGCAAGGAGGTCGTCGACTTCTCCGATCCGATCTACACTTACGGCGAAGGCCTGGTGGTGCCGAAGGCCGACACCAAGGCCTACGCTACGCAGGACGACCTCAAGGGCGAGACCGTCGGCGCGCAAGTAGGCACCGCCTTCGTCGATGCGCTGAAGAAGTCCGGCCTGTTCGCCGACGTGAAGGCCTACGACACCATTCCGGACATCCTGCGCGACGTGAACACCGGTCGCCTCAAGGCCGGCTACGCCGATTATCCGATCCTCGCCTACAATCTGAAGCAGGGCGGCTTCCCCGAGGTGCGGCTCGTCGACGGCTACAAGCCCGTCACCGTCGGTTCGGTCGGCATCGGCGTGCGCAAGGGCGAGAGCGCGCTGCTCGGCAAGATCAACGCCTCGCTGGCCAAGCTGAAGGCCAACGGCACCATCGACAAGATCCTCGATAAATGGGGCCTGAAGGCCCAGGGCTGATCGATAAATTCGGATCGATGAAGGCTGCCCGATGAAAGGCTTCTGGCGCGACGCCGTCGAGTTCTTCCCGATTCTGATGAACGGCGTCGCACTGACGATCGTCGTCACCATCGGTTCGCTATTGCTCTCGACGGTGCTCGGCCTGATCTGGGCGATGATGCGGGTGTCCGGCATCAAGGTGCTGTCGATGATCAGCGCCAGCCTGATCAATGTGATCCGCGGCATCCCGATCATCGTGCTCTTGTTCTATCTCTACTTCGTGATGCCCGATCTCGGCGTCACGCTGTCAGCCTTGCAGGCTGCGATCCTCGGGCTCGGCATCGCCTATTCGGCCTATCAGGCGGAAAACTTCCGCGCCGGCATCGAGGCGATCGACAAGGGCCAGATCGAGGCGGCGCAGTCGATCGGCATGGGCTGGTGGCTAACCATGCGCCGCGTGGTGCTGCCGCAGGCGGTGCGCATCGTGCTGCCGCCTTACGGCAACGTCATGATCATGATGCTGAAGGACTCTTCGCAGGCCTCCACCATCACGGTCGCCGAGCTCGCGTTGCAGGGCAAGCTGATCGCGTCCTCGACCTTCAAGAACACCAGCGTGTTCACGCTTGTGGCGCTGATGTACCTCACCATGAGCATTCCGCTGATCCTGCTGGTTCGTCACTTCGAGAAGCGGGCCGGCAAGCGATGATCGAGCTGAACGACGTCCACAAGAGCTTTGGCGAGAACGAGGTGCTCAAGGGCATCACGGCCTCCGTGCAGAAGGGCGAGGTGGTCTGCATCGTCGGTCCCTCCGGCTCCGGCAAGTCCACCATCCTGCGCTGCATCAACGGGCTCGAAAGTTACGACCGCGGCGAGATCAGCGTTGAGGGCCTGAAAGTCGATCGCGATGCGCCGTCGATCGTGAACATCCGCACCCAGGTCTCGATGGTGTTCCAGCGCTTCAATTTGTTTCCGCACCGGACGGCGCTGGAGAACGTGATCGAGGGGCCGCTCTTCGTGAAGAAGGAGCCGCGTGCCCGGGCGCTGGAGCGCGGCCGCGCATTGCTTGCCCAGGTCGGGCTTGCCGAGAAGGCCGATGCGCATCCGCCGCAGCTCTCCGGCGGCCAGCAGCAGCGCGTTGCGATCGCGCGGGCGCTCGCCATGCAGCCCAAGGCGATCCTGTTCGACGAACCGACCTCGGCGCTCGATCCCGAACTCGTCGGCGACGTGCTCGGCGTGATGCGCAAGCTCGCCGACGACGGCATGACCATGGTCGTCGTCACTCACGAGATGGGCTTTGCCCGCGACGTCGCCGACCGCGTGCTGTTCATTGACGGCGGCGTCATCGTCGAGCAGGGGCCGGCCAAGGCGCTGCTCAACCAGCCCCAGCATCCGCGCACGCAGGATTTTTTGCGGCGTGTGCTGCATCCGCTTTGATTGGTCTTTGCCATGCCTGCGCGCCTGCCTCTGCCGCCCTCGCTCTATGCCGACACCGCCGTTGCGCCGGCCGCCACGCCGCCGCTCGATACGGACAGGAATGTTTCGGTCGCGATCGTCGGCGGTGGTTACACCGGCCTGTCCACGGCGTTGCATCTGGCGGAGCAGGGTGTCGAGGCGCTGGTGCTGGAGGCGCAGGAGCCGGGTTGGGGCGCGTCCGGCAACAATGGCGGCCACACCAATCCCGGCCTGAAGCACGATCCTGATCAGATCGAGGCGGACTTCGGCGCAGACCTCGGCCGCCGCATGATCGAGTTCGCCTACGGCACCACGAATTTCACGCACGATCTGATCCGCCGCTACCAGATCCCGTGCGAGGCACGTCAGAACGGTACGCTGCGCGCGGCCTATCACGAGGCCAGCGCTGCCGCGATCAAGACGACCGCTCAGCAATGCATCCGCCGCGGCATGCCAGTGACATATCTGAACCGCGAGCAGCTCCGCGAGATGACCGGTACCGACCGCTACATCGGCGCCATGCTCGATGCGCGCGGCGGCGATCTGCATCCGCTCAGTTACGCCCGTGGTCTCGCACGTGCGGCGGTCTCGGCCGGCGCGAAGGTGCATGGCGAGACGCCGGCGCTGTCGCTGCGCCGCGATGGCAGCCGCTGGCGCATCGAGACGCCGCGGGCGGTGGTTCATGCCGACAAGGTCCTGCTCGCCACCAACGGTTTTACCGACGATCTCTGGCCGGCGCTCCGCCGCACAATCGTGCCGGTGTTCTCTTCGATCGCGGCCACGGCGCCGCTCTCCGATACGGTGGCCCGCGCGATCATGCCGACGCGGTCCGTGCTCTACGAGAGCGGCCACATCACGGTGTATTACCGCATCGATCAGCACAATCGTCTCTTGATGGGCGGCCGCGGCCCGATGCGCTGGATCAAGTCGCCGAACGACGTCGCCTATCTCATGCGCTATGCCGAGCGGCTATGGCCGCAGCTCAGGGGTGTTGCCTGGACGCACGGCTGGAATAGTCGTCTCGCCATCACCGGGGATCACTATCCCCATGTGCATGAGCCGGCCGAAGGCATTTTGATCTCGCTCGGCTGCAATGGCCGCGGCGTCGCGCTCGCGACAGCAATGGGTGCGCAGCTTGCCCGCCGCCTGATCGGCGGCGCCAAGGCCGAGATCGACATGCCCATCACGGGCATCAAGCCGATCCCGATGCACGCGTTCTGGCCGGTGGGTGTGACGACCGCCGTGATCGCGGGCCGCATACGGGACCGGCTCGGCATGTGAAGAAGGCGTCGCCCGGTCAGGAGCGACGCCTTGCATCATTGGCAGATATCGGGCTTCAGCAGCGGCCTTGTTTCCACAGACCGGGCGGGCACCCGTGACCGCGCCAGCCGACTTTGCGCCCACGCGACCAGCCGGGCGGCGAGCCGTGGTGATGATGACCCATCGAATGGCCATGACCATGGCCGTGCCCATGTCCGCCGCCATGTCCGCCACCATGCCCGCCCTTGGCCAGGGCAGGACTGCTGAATGTGAGGCCGACTGCAAGGATCAGCGACGCGGCGAGCGCAAGTTTCTTCATATGTCCTCCACTGGGGCGAGCGCACTTGTCCGTTCAATCAACGAACGGCCGGTAGGTAAGTTCCCTGCGAATGTGGAGGAGTCGTGACGCTCGCGCAGATGCGCAAGCGCGCGAGAGCTCAACGCGCGCTGGCACAATCCCGCATTGATCGATGCGCTCAGGCTTCCGCCACCGCGTCGGCCCAGGGCTGAAAGATCTCGACCGCGCCGGAATTCGTGTCGCCCTCGCGCATCACCACGCTCGGGCAGGCGAATTTTTGCGGCAGCGTCTGCACGCGGGTCTCTTCATAGTCGAAGCGCGAGCCCAGCGTCTTGCGCACGTCCTCCGGCAAGCGAGCATCGCCGATCACCACCGCGCCCTCGCTGGCGTCGATGCGCGGCTGGTGGATGGCGGCATCGAGGTCCATGCCGAAGTCCATCGCGAAGGATACGAGCTGCATCACCGAAGGCAGGATGCGCCGGCCGCCGGAGGCGCCAACCGCAAGACGCTTGCCGTCCCTGGTTTCGGCGATGACGGGCGTGTAGTTGCAGAGGCAGCGCTTGCCGGGCGCGAGCGAATTGGTGGTGCCCGGCGTCGGATCGAACCACATGATGCCGTTGTTCATGGCGATGCCGGTGCGCGGCGTCACATATCTCGAGCCAAAGGACGAGAGCAGCGTCTGCGTCACCGCGGCGATGTTGCCGTGTCGGTCGACCACGGAGAAATGCGTGGTGCAGGCGGGCGCCAGATATTCGGCACCGAGCGAGCGTTTGCCGTCGGCGTCGCCCATGTCCTTGAGCCGCTCGCGGAAGGCCGCTTGCAGAGCGAGGGCATATTCGACATAGGCGGCCGCGTCCGGCGCGCTCGCCGGCGTCAAGCTCTGCTGCAACAGGCGCAGCGCGTGCGCCATGGTGGGCCCGGCCGTGAGCTCAGGCGTCGCATACACCTTGCCGCCGCGATACGGGATCGCCAGCGGCTCGCGCAGATGCGCGCGGAAGGCGGCGAGGTCCTCGACCGACAGCGAACCGCCATCGGCCTTGATGTCGGAGGCGATGCTCCCGGCGAGATCGCCCTGGTAGAAATCGCGCGGTCCGGCCTCGGCGAGATGCGACAGCGTCGCTTTCAGCGTGTCCTGCGGCAGTCGCGTCTCGGCCTTGACGCCCCATGGCGCGCTCGGCGGCAGCCCGTCCTTCAGGAACGCCGCCGCGCTGGCGGGATAGCGCCTGAGATCGGCGGCCGAGCCCGAGATCGTCACCGTGGTCCACCAATCGACCAGCAAGCCTTCGCCGGCGAGCCTGGCTGCCGGCGCAACCAGATCCTTCCACGGCATTTTGGCGTAGCGGCGATGCGCCTCTTCCATCCCGGCGACGACGCCGGGCACGGCGATCGACCCGGGGCCATGGATGTTGCGATCGTCCTTCACCCGCGGCCAGGGAAAGAGATCGGAGGCCGCGCCTTCGCCGCTGAGCGGATAGTCGGTAACGCGCAGGCTCTGCGGCGCACACATGCCGTAATCGATCACCTCAAAGCGATTTTCCTTGGCGCGGTAGAGCACCATCGCACCGCCGCCGCCGATGCCGCTATTCCAGGGCTCCAGCACATTCAGCGCCATAGTGGTTGCGACGATCGCGTCCACGCAGTCGCCGCCCGCCGCCAGCACCTGCGCCCCGACTTCGGCCGCTCGCCGCGATTGCGAGGCGACCGCCCTTGGACGTGACGGCGGGTTTGCGGACGGTTTGGTTGAGGCTGAACTGATGAGGCATGATGTCGTCTTGATCTCTGTTGTTCTGGCGTTGCTGTGCTGGCGCGGGAGCTCAGCATTGGCTGATGTTGCGAAGGATGGCACATTGCCGCCAACGAGAAAATCCAAAGGGAGACGCGACATGGCTGGTGTGAAACAGGCGCGGGATGGCGCGGTCGGCGAGCTTCATCCAGGTGTTCAGCCGCATCGCGCTGGCGCCGGATCTCGGCTCGACCTGGCTGTTGCCGCGGCTGATCGGCCGCCAGCGCGCCCTCGAGCTGATGCTGCTGAACGAGCCGCTGACGGCCGAACGCGCCCAGGAGATCGGCCTGGTGCGGCAGGTCGTCGAGGATGCAAAGCTGATGGACGAGGCGCTGGGTCTGGCGCGCCGCCTCGCCGAGGGACCGACCCGCGCCTTGGTGGCAACGCGCCTGCTCGTCGAGGAGAGCGAGCATGCGACCTACGAGGCGCAGTTCCGCCGCGAGATCGAACTCCAGGCGGTGATCCGCAAGAGCGCCGACGCCCTCGAGGGGCGCAACGCCTTCGTGGAGAAGCGCAAGGCGAAGTTTACGGGGAGGTGAAATGGGGCACGCTTGCCCTGCTCGTCATGCCAGGGCTTGCCTCGGGCATCCGTCTTTGACCCACGCCCCAAAACGTAGATGGCCGGGACAAGCCCGGCCATGACGAAGGAGAGACGGAGATTGGAAGCCGCGAGGCCTCAGCGCTCAGAGCGAGCGGTTCAGCCGGCTGGCCTGATACTTGGCGCGCCATTTGGGTCCCGGCCCGCGCATGTAGTGCAGCTCCGGGCGGTAGGGGTCGCCGGCGACCCTGATCAGCGTCTGCCATTTGGCGGCGACGAAGTTCACGGGCTGGCGGAACAGGCTCAGTGAAGCGAGCAACATGACATCACCTCAATGCGGCTTGCCGAGCATGGCGGTGAAGGGAAGATCGAACAGATCCTCGCCATCGGAGCCGCTGACATGGATCACCCAATCGCGCCAGTCTTCAGCGCCGGGCGTCTGGATCATCGAATTCATGATCTGGGAGGCACGGTCGCGCGCCTCCGTGAGATTGGAGACGGCGGCGCCGTAGCGGTCGATCAGCGTGCCCTCGGTGTTGGAGCAGTGAAAATAGACCTGGACCATATGCGCCTCCTGGCGGGAGTAACTTGGATGGCAAATCGATACCACCCGAAGCCTTCGCGAAACATTCGGGTCGAGCCCGGTAAGGGAATCTACGGATATTGGTCGGCTCAGAGGTCGTTACAGGTTTAATCACAGGCGAGTGATGTTCGGCTGGACGGCGTTCGGACGGCATGAAACAGCTGTTTCGCGGGAAATCTTGGGGGCCGCCGTGAGCTACTTCACATCCAGGCGTGGACGCCGAAGCCTGCGCGCATGTGCGGGGATGTTGGCGGTCCTGCTTGGGCTCGCCTCGGCGGCGTCATCGGAGCCGCTCCGCCGCAGCGGCTATGCGGTCGGCGCGGAAACCTGCGGCAATGGCGATCTCGCTTTTCCCAGGATCCAGATCGACATGAAGGCCGGATTTTGCGCCGGCCTCGTCGCCAGCGAAGAGGATGGCCTGAAATTCCCGCGCGCGATTGTCCAGGTGCCGGGCCGGGAGCTGTTCGTGGTGGCCGACATGGGCGGCTGGGGCCACACCGACGGACGGCTGCTGCTGCTCGACCCGCGCGCGGCCCAGGGCCAACGGTTCAGGGAGCTTCTGACGGGAATCGAATATCCGTTCGGCCTGGCCATCGGCCCGGACAAAAAGCTCTACGCCTCGACCGCCGAGACCATCTTCCGGTTCGACCCGCTCGCCGACAATCCGCGCGGCACGGTCGAGACCATCATCCGTCATATGCCTGGCCGCCGGATCACGCTGCCCGACGGGACAAGGCTCCAGGAGAGCGCGCATCCGCTCAAGCAGTTTGTCTTCGACAGCAACGGGCGGCTATTCGTCAATGTCGGCTCGCACAGCGACGACTGCATCACGCCGGCGCCGATCACCAAGCCTTGCGCGGCAGCCGAGGGCGCTTCCGCGATGGCAGCGATCTGGCTGTTCACGCCGCCCACGGGTGGCGTCTTCCCGGCGCTGAAGCCTGGCGATGCCGATCCGCCGCACACCGTCTATGCGCGGGGCTTGCGCAACTCGATGGCGCTGGCGCTGCATCCGAAGTTTCCCGAGGCCGGCTACGCCTTCCTGCAGGGCGAGAATAGCCGCGACTTGCCCGACATCTTCAAGCCGAACGAGGAGATCAACGCGATCGAGCAGGGCAGGCATTATGGCTGGCCCTATTGCTACGATCTGTCGACGCCGAGCCCGGAATTCAGGAACGTGCTGCAAGGTGGGCTCTACAAATCGCTCTGCACGGCCAACGCGCTCTACAAGCCGCCGCTCTCGCTGATGCCGCCGCACGGCGCGCCGCTCGCGATGCTCTATTATCACGGTGGCAAATTTCCGGAGCTGGAGGGCAAGCTGCTGGTCGGCCTCCACGGCTATCGTCCGACCGGCAGCCGTGTCCTCGTCTACGACGTCGACGATCGCGGTTTCCCCAAGCCGTCCCCGGCGCCGGTGCGTTACCGCGTCAGTTGCGCCGCCGATCCGGCGCGCAGCTTTCAGACGGACGCCGGCGAGGTCGCCGCCGCGCCGTTCGACGAGCTGATCGCAGGCTGGCACCGCGTCAACGGCGCGCGGCCGCAAGGTGCGCCGGTCGGCATGACGGTCGCGGAAGACGGCGCGATCTGGCTGGTCGAGGACAAGAACCGGACCGTGATCCGCATCGATCGTGCCGCGGGTGATCCGCCACAGCCGCTGCCGTGCGACATGCGCAGCCAGGCGATGATCGACCAGCTTGCGGCCTTCGTCGCCGGGGATGCGCAGAACAGCGCCCGGCTGACCACGCTGCGCAAAGGCCTCGTCGAGAAGCATTGCGTCGGCTGCCATTCCGATTTCGGTTTGAAGGGCGGCCAATCGGAGGCGGAGAAGGACGCGGCGGTGCTCCGCTTCATGCTGTCGCAGGACGGCTGGATCTATCCCGGCGATCCCGATGCGGGCAAGCTGCGCACGCGACTGCGCGGTCTCGGCGCGGAGAAGCTGATGCCGCCGGGCGGCGAGAGCCTGCCGAAGACCGAGCCTGGCTACAAACGCCTGCTGGACACCGCGGATCTGCTCGTCGCGAAAATGGTTCCGGGCACGCGGATGCGGATCAAGCCGGGCCCGCCGCAGCGCAAATTCTTTGGCAAAACCAGCAAGGAATGCGGCGAAATACCGGCCGGAAAGGTCGTTGTCGTGACACAAAGGAGCGCTGTAGACAAACCCGGCTTCAGCCGATTCTTCCGGCCTGCCGATCCCTATTTGAATGGCGAGTGCACCGACGGCGATGGCTATTACATCCGGCAGGAGTTTCTGGTGCCTGTGCAGTAGCGTCCTACTCGCCGTTGCGACGGCATCCGCCCAGGCAGAGACGAAACTATTCGAGAGCGCGCAGGTGACGCCTCCCGGCGAATATACCTTCGGCATCGAGGGCCCCGCGGCTGACCTCGACGGCAATTTGTTCGTGGTCAATCTCGGCAAGCCCGGCACCATCGGCCGGCTGCCAGCCGGCGCCACCGCGTCGGAGCCGTTCACGGCGCTGCCCGATGGCAGTGTCGGCAACGCCATCCGCTTCGACCGCAGCGGCACCATGTTCATCGCCGATTACAAGAAGCACAACATCTTCGCGATTGCGAAGGGGGCGACCGAGCCGTCTCTCTGGTTTCACTCCGACGAGATGAACCAGCCCAACGACATTACGATTGCACGCGAGGGCACGATCTATGCGAGCGATCCGAACTGGAAGGGCCGCGAAGGCCATATCTGGCGGATCGCGAAAGCCGCCGACGGCACGGTGCAGGGGCAGATCATGTCGGCGCCGCGCGCGATGGGCACCACCAACGGCATCGATCTCAGCCCTGACGGCAAGACGCTTTATGTCGGGGAATCCAGCAGCGGCCAGATCTGGTCCTATGCGATCAACGGCAACGAGCTCACCGGCGCAAAGCTCGTCAAGGCATTTCAGCCCGACACCGTCGACGGGCTGCGCACGGACGTCATCGGCCGGCTCTATGTCGCGCGCATTCTCAAGGGCACGATTGCGCTGATGAAGCCGAACGGCGCGGTCGAGCGGGAGATCGCGCTGAAGGCCAAGGAGCCGACCAACCTCGCCTTCGGTGGCAGCGACGGCAAGACCGTCTTCGTCACCCAGCGTCAGGGCGGCTTCATCGAGTCCTTCCGCGCCGATCAACCGGGTCGCGAGCACTGTCTGCAGCGCGGACGCTGCTGAGCCGAGGGCGATCTGCTTCCGCCGCAGGGCGAGACGGCATTCTTCTTGCTTGCATCTGGCCGCCGCAGCGATCAAGACGTCTGTGAGCACGCGACCACGGAGTGTTTGAGTGAAAGCCGTCCATACTGAACTGCACCGCAGCCACGATCCGCAATTCTTCCTGGTTCGCGGCGTCGTCAAACGCACTACCGAGCAGCCGGAGCGCGCCGACCGCCTGCTGAAGGGGTTGAAGGACGGCAAGCATCAATTGGTCGAGCCGACCACATTCGGGCAGGGGCCTCGCGCGCGCATCCACAGTCCGGAATATCTGTCGTTCCTGAGCGAAGCCTGGGACGCCTGGACCGCGCTCGGCGATTCCGGCCCCGAAATGATCGGCAACATCCATCCGGTGCGCCACGCTGCGACCTACCCGACCCACATCGTCGGCAAACTCGGCTGGCACACCGCCGACACCGCAGCGCCGATCGGTCCGGGCACCTGGGCTGCGGCCTGTGCCGCGACCGACGTTGCGGTCACCGCTGCGCAGATGGTGATGGACGGCGAGGATGCTGTCTATGCGCTCTGCCGTCCGCCCGGCCATCACGCCTATCGCGACATGGCCGGCGGCTTCTGCTTCCTCAACAACAGCGCGATCGCCGCGGCGCATCTGCGGCAGAAGCACGAGCGCGTCGTGATCCTCGACGTCGACGTCCATCACGGCAACGGCACGCAAGGCATCTTCTACGCCCGGCCCGACGTCTACACGGTGTCGATCCACGCCGATCCCATCGCCTACTATCCCTATGTGTGGGGCTATGCCCATGAGCGCGGCGAGGGACCCGGCCTCGGCACCAATCTCAACATTCCCCTCGCCATCGGCACCGGTGATGAGGGCTACATCCAGGCGATGGACGTCGCGCGCAAGGCGATCGAGTCCTTTGCCCCCGGTGCCCTCGTGATCGCGCTCGGCCTGGACGCCTCCGAGCACGATCCGCTCAAGGGATTGGCCGTCACCACGCCCGGCTTCCGGCGCATCGGCCAGGCCATCGCCAGGATGGGCCTGCCGACCGTGTTCGTGCAAGAGGGCGGTTATCTCTCGGATATTCTGGGCGCGAACCTGACCTCGGTGCTGGCCGGATTTGAAGAGGCGCGGTGAGGTTCGCCGAATAGACCGCCATCCTCCGTCAGTGCGAGCGAAGCGAAGCAATCCAGAATCTTTCCGCGGCAACAGTCTGGATTGCTTCGTCGCAAGGGCTCCTCGCAATGACGATGTGGAGGCACAGGATCCTCAAAACATCCCGCTCGCCGCGAGCGCCTTGCAGACGTGCTGCATCTCGGCCTCGTCGGCGACCATGTCGAGCATGACAGTGGTGAGCCCCTTGGCCGCAAAGTCCTTCAGCTTCGCGCCGATCTCCCGGTAGCTGCCGACGAGATAGGGGCAGTCGGCCTGGAAGGTCAGGAACGGCAGCAGCCAGTAGCCATTGTCCCCGAGTTCGCCGCTCTGGCCGGCATAGAGGTGCCGCTTCCACACGGAATCGGTGTTCTCCATGGTGAGCACGAGAAGCTCGCGATCGTCAGGGTTGTCGCGGAAACGCAGCTTCGCGGCCTGCCGCGCCTCCTCGCGCCCCTCGCGGGCGAAGATGCCGAAATTCATGCCTGATACGTTGAGGTCGCGATCGAGATCCGGCGGCAGCATCTGCATCTTGATGCAGCCGGTCTCCTTCGCCACGCGCTGGGCCGCCTCGGATTGGCCTGCGATCAGGAATTCGGGCATCAGCTCCGCCGGCAGGCGCGGGCGAAGCTGCAGATGGTGCGCACGGTAGAAGCGGCCCTCGAAATTCACCGGCCGCGGGCTCGCCAGCAACTGCCGCATCAGCCCCACGAATTCGCCGAGCCTGATATAGCGGTCGGCATGCGACTGGTCGTCGCCCAGCCCCTGCAAGTCGCTGACCGCGGTCCCCGTGATCATGTTGAGATAGACCTTGCGGCCGTGAAGCTGCGCCAGGGACGAGACGAATTTCGCCGCCGTGAACGGGTGCATGTAGACCGGATTGACGGCGATCAGCGGCGAAGATCGCGTCGTCGCAGCCATGACGTGCTGGGCCATGGCCCAGGGCTCGACGAACACGTCGTTGCCTTCGAACAGCAATATGCCTTCGAATCCGTTGCGGTCGGCGAACTGCGCCACCCGCATCAGCTCGCCGACATATTTTCCGGCGTCGCGGTTGCGTGAAATCGCGGGAAAGACGCGCAGCCGCGGCTGCGTCATTCAGCCGCTTCCTGGAGCGGCCAGGCATTGCGACTGATGGGAAGGCCACCGTCCGCACGGGAGCCGTCGGCGATCGCGAGGCGATGCGAGGGCGAGGGCGAGCACAGCGAGAACCGCCAGCCGTCGGGATCGTCGGCGATATCGGGCTTGAAGCTGATCTCGATGGCCTCGCGCGAGACCTGCATCGCGAAGGCGTCGAGCGGCAGATTGAGCCCAAATCCCCTGGCCTTCAGATAGGCCTCCTTGAGCGTCCAATAGTCGAAGAAGCGCTCGGTCGCCGCAGGCTCGGGCAGTCCGCGCAGCGTTTCGACCTCCTCCGGCGCAAAGAAGCGAAGCGCGGTGGACAGCGGCGCCACCCGCCGCGACACGGTTTCGACGTCGACGCCGACGGACTCATGTCTCGACACGACGCAGGCGACGCAGCCGTCGGCATGAGACAGGCTGAAATGCAGCGCGCTCGAGGTCGCGGGTGCTGCGACAAACGGCCGCCCATAGCGGCCGGCTGCAAAGGACCAGTCGGACGGCGCGACGTTGGAGGCGATCTGCGACAGCGCCAGGCGCAGCATCGCATGTGCGAAAATATACTGCCGCCGATGCCGCTCGAACATGAAGCGATCGGCCCGGACCCGTTCGTCGACCGAGAGCAGCCGTCGACAGGCCTCGACCGCGCCCGGCGCGTCGATGGACTCGATCAGTCCGACAAAGAGTTCAATTCTGTCGTCCGCCATCAATTGGGCCTTTTGCGTCAGGCCGAAGGCAGATCCCCGGTCCCGACGGAAGAAACAACTGAGCAAGAATCAATCAAGCGGACCGCTTCTAGCGGTCCACCCGGGCGAATTCTTGTCGATTTGCAGGCCGGTTTACAGGCGCAAGCTTGTGCGAGACCCCAACTCGACACGCGAGCGGCCCATCCCCGAAAAGTGAAGCCCTAAAGATTCGTACGGCGTCCCGGCCGACGAATCTTACTTCTTCTTCTTCTTCTTCTTGGCTTTCTTCGAGCCGCCAAGCACCGAAAGGCTGGCGTCGACGTCCTTCAGCGCGGACTGGAGCTTCTTCTTCTCGGCACCGAGCAGCTTCTGGAGGGCCTTGCGGTCCTTGTCGCTCAACGACGTGCCCTTTGTAAATTTGATGAAACCCATAACACTCCCCCGGTGGAAAATAATCGTCCAAATCAAAACGCGGGAATAATCTTGCGCGACGGCGCCAAATAATCAAGATGCAACTTGGTCATGCACAGCTTTGACGAGTGAACCCGTATTAGTCCGCGATGTCATCCGCTCACGCCGCGTTGCGCGCGAGTAATCGGTCGAGCGGCGTGTTGGGCTGGGCGACGGCGGCCCCCAGCAGCGCAACGAGATCCTCCATCCACGCCCCGACCCTGCGGCCGTCGAGTAGCTCAAGCTTGTAATTGCATGAGCCGGTGATGCCGGTCGGGCGCTCCTTGAGCATCAGCGACAGCCAGGTCTGGTCGATCGGCAGCACCGGCTGGCCTTCGCGTGCGATGTTGCCGATCGATCCTGTCGCGAGGTCCGGGAGATCGAGCGGCTGGCGCAGCGGATTTTGCAGCGTGAAATAGACCTGGAGCAGCGAGGCCGGATCGATCCCCTCCCGCTCCAGATGGTCGGCCAGGATGTTGAAGGGCAGCTCTTGCCGCGCATGTGCGTCGAGCACGCTCTGGCGTACCCGCGCTAGCGCCCGCGTGAACGAGAGCTCCGGCGTGATTTTGGTGCGGACGATCACCGTGTTCTCGAACGGGCCGACGATTCGGTCGGTGTCCGGCTGGGCGCGATTGGCCATGGCGGTCGCGATAGAGATGTCGGTGCGACCCGTCCGGGCCAGCAGCAGGGCCTTCAGACCGGTGAGCAGGCACATGAACAGCGTGCCATTGTGCCGGCCGGCGAACACCGTGAGTCGGCTGATCAGCTCACGATCCAGATTCACCGGATGATGCCCGGTCGACGCGCCCGGGCTTGATTCGCCGTCGAAAACGGACACCGCGCCGCGCAAATTCTCCGTCCAGTCGGCCGCCTGCCGGCGGGCGGCGTCCGTACCGCACCACCATCGCTGCCAGCGTGCGACGTCCGAAAAGGCCGGGGGCGGCTTCGGTAGCGGTACCGACTGATATCCGGCCAGCGCCGCATAGCGGCTGGACAATTCCTCGAACAGCACGCCGATCGACCAGCCGTCGACAATGGCATGATGCAGCGTCAGCAGCAGCACATGTTCGTCGTCATGGAGCCGCAACAGCCGGGCGCGGAGTAGCGGCGCGCGCGTCGTGTCGATGGGCGTAGAAGTCTCCTGTTGGATCAGAAGCTCGATCTTCCGGAGCTCCAGCGCCTTGCGCCGTTTGTTGGCGTGGGGATGACCGTCGCCGATCGTCTCGATGGTCAGGACACGGCCGAGGGTGCCGGGTGCGGCGATGCGGCTGACGGGCTCCTCGCCGTTCCAGCCGAACGCGGTCCGCAGCGATTCGTGCCGGCGCACGACGTCCTCGATCGCCTGTGCCAGGGCGGCCGCATCGAGCGGACCCTGCAGACGGAACGCGAAGGGCAGGTTGAACAGCGGCAACCCCGGGAGGTTCTGCTCGATCCGCAGCATCTGGTCCTGCGCGATCGAGAGCGTTGGTCCGCCGCTGTCGGTCAGGCTCGCTTTGGCCGGGCTTGTCACGCTTGCGGCAGGCTTGCGCGGCGTCGCCGCCATGGCCTGGTCGACCCGCCGGGCAAGCCCTTCGATCGTCGGTGCCTCGAAGATGGTCTTGATCGGCAGCGACACGCCGAGCGCGCGGGCGATACGCGCCATCGCCTGGCCCGCCAGCAGCGAATGGCCGCCAAGGTCGAAGAAATTGTCAGTGACACCCAGGCTTTCCACCTTGAGCAGGTCGATCCAGATGTCGGACAGCACCTTTTCAGTAAAGCGCCGCGCCGGCACGGGCGCGTCCGGTCCGGGCGCCTCCTGCTGCGTCGGCGCCAGCAGTGCGGACCGGTCGATCTTGCCATGGGCATTGAGCGGCACGTGATCCAGGAACAGGAATGCGGACGGGATGGCGTGGCCCGGCAACCGGCTCTTCAGGAATTCGCGCAGCTCGCTGGCGCTGATCCGGCTGTCGGGCTTTGCGACGATATGGGCGATCAGCCTGACGTCGCCGCTCGCCTCGCGGCGCGGCTCGACGATGCCGGTCCGCACGCCCGGATGGTCGGCCAGCGCGTTCTCGATCTCCTTGAGCTCGATACGGTAGCCGCGGACCTTGATCTGATGGTCGGCGCGGCCGAGGCATTCGATCGTCCCGTCGGCACGGCGGCGGGCAAGATCGCCGGTGCGGTAAAGCCGACTGCCTGGCTGGCGCGAGAACGGATCGGGCAGGAAGCGCTGCCGGCTCTGCGCGGGATCGTTGACATAGCCGCGGCCGATTCCGGCGCCGCCGATGCAGAGCTCGCCGGTCACGCCGACCGGCTGCGGCTGGAGGTTGGCGTCGAGCACGTAGAGGTGGGTGTTCGGCAGCGGCGCGCCGACCGGAACGTTGCTCGTCGCGCTCGCCGGCGCTTTGGTCAGGCGATGCAGGGAGACGTCGTCGGAACATTCCGACGCGCCATAGGCGTTGATCAGCGGCACCTTTGGGCAACGGGCGAACCAGGCCTGGCAAAGCTCGACGGGCAGCGGCTCGCCAGTCGAGATCAGCAGCCGCAATCTCGCAAAGGCGCGCCGGACCTGCGCCTCGTTCATCCGTTCGACGATGACGCGCAAAAGCGACGGGACGATCTCGAGCACCGTGATGCCTTCGCGTTCGATCTCCCGCGCCAGCAGGATCGGGTCCTGCACGATCGCGTTGTCGCAGACATGCACGCGCGCGCCGACCATCGGCCCCGCCAGGAACTGCCAAACCGATATGACAAAGCTCTGCGGCGCGGTCTGCGCAATCACGTCCCTAGCGGAGAGGCCGAGCTCGGCAATCAGCGAGGCCAGATGGTTCGACAGGCCCCGCTGCTCGATCATGACGCCCTTCGACGCGCCGGAGGAGCCGGACGTATAGATGAGATAGGCGAGGCCGGAGGCTGTACGCCGTACGGCGCGGGCCGGCTTGGTCGATCCCGAGGCGATCGTATCTTCGAGTTCGGCCACCGGGATGCGCTCGACCAGCGGTTCGAGCAGCGCGCCGACCATGGGTGACCGCGCGCGGCCGGTTAGCAGCATGCGGGCGCAGCTCGATCCGAGAATGGTCGTGAGCCGCGCCGGCGGCTGATCGGGATCGAGATTGAGGAAGGCCGCGCCCGCGCGCTGCACGCCGATCATCGCGGCGAGTAGGTCGGGGCCGCGATCGGCAAGCAAGGCCACCACGCTCTCGGCACCGACGCCTTCGCGCACCAGCCAGCGCGCAACCGACCGGCTGCGGCGCGCCAGCTCGCGATAGCTCAGGGAGGTGTGTCCATCCGTCACCGCGATGGCGTTCGGCGTCGTCCTGGCCTGACGGTCGAAGCGTTCACTTACATTGCCGCTTGTGATGAAATTGGCCGGCGCGCCCCGGCCTGTCGTCAGCAATTGCCGGCGCTCGGCCTCGTTGAGGAGCGGCAGGCGCGAGATGCGCTGCTCCGGATTGGCGATGACGGCCTTCAGCAGAGACTTGAACTGTGCCGCCATGCCGTCGATCGTCGCGGCGTCGAACAGATCGGTGGCGTATTCGAAGAAGCCGGTGAAGCGGCCGTCGGCCTCGACCAGCTCGAGCGTGATGTCGAAGCGCGCCACTTTCGGATCGATCTCCAGCCGCCGCGTCGAGAGGCCGGGAAAGCGGGCCGCCTCGATCGAGGCGTTCTGGAGGATGAACATGATCCGGAACAGCGGATTGCCGTCACTGCGGCGTGCGATCTGCAATGCGCGCAACACCTCCTCGATCGCAAGGTCCTGGTTGCGGTAGGCATCGAGCGTGACCTGCCGGACCCGCCGCAACATCTCGCTGAAGCTCGGGTCGCCGCTAAAATCGTTGCGCAGGATCAGGGTGTTGGCAAACAGCCCGATCAGGCGCTCGCTCTCGATCTGGTTGCGATTGGCGATCAGCGATCCCGTCGCGACGTCCTCATGCCCGGTGTGGCGGTACAGCAGGCATTGGAAGACCGCAAGCAGCGTCATGAAGGGCGTGACGCCCTGGTTCTGGCTCAAGGTGCGAAGCTCGGCCGACAGCGTCCTGGAGAATTCGAGATAGTGGCGGGCGCCGTGACCGCTCCAGACCTCCGGCCTTGGCCGGTCGGTCCGCAGCGGCAGCGTGGTGACGCCGTCGAGCTGGCCTCGCCAATAGTCGAGCTGGTCCTTGGCTGCTGGCGTCTGCGCCCAGCTCTGCTGCCAGAGCGCGAAGTCGCGATATTGAAAAGCGGGCAAAGGCAATGCCGCCACGCTCTTCTTGTGAGCGGCGGCGTAGTGGGCGGCAAGCTCCTCCCAGAACAGGCGTTGCGACCAGCCGTCGGTGACGAGGTGATGGACATTGACCACCAGCGCATGGCTCGTCTTGTCGAACGACAGCAGGGTGACTTTCAGCGGCGGCTCGTGCGCCAGATCGAACTTGTATTGCGCGAGCTTGAGCGCCTCGCGCCTGATCACTGCGGTCCGCTTGTCGGCAGGACAGGGCTTGAGCTTGACCCGCTTGAGCCGCGGCGGCGATTGCAGCACGAGCTGCGCCGGCTCGCCCCGTCGTTCGCCGACGACCGAGCGCAGCGCCTCGTGGCGTGCGCTGATCGCGGCAAGGCTCGCCTGAAGCGCGGCGACGTCGATCTGGCCCTTGAGCACCGCGACTTCGACGACGTTGTAATTGTAGCGCGTCGGATCGAGCCGCGAGAGCACGTACATCCTCTGCTGCTGGAACGAGAGCAGCGCGTCTGCTTCCATCGCCTGCCGCCAGGCCGGTAGTGTCGCCCCGGGCCGGCTTGCGGCGGTGTCGATCCGGGCTGCAAGCGCGACGACCGTGGCGCAATCGAAGATGTCCTCGAATGAGAAGTCGACGTTGAAGCGTTCGCGCAGGCGAGAGCGCATCTGCGTCACTGCGAGCGAATCCGCGCCGAGCGCGAAGACGTCCTGATCGATTCCGACCTGCGGCAGCTCCAACAGGCCGGCCCAGATCGCGGCGAGTTGTGTCTCCAGCGCGTTGCGCGGCAGCCGTGCCTCGTCGCCGTTCTCCGGCTTGGCGATCAGTTCGGCCAGCGCGTTGCGCTTGACCTTGCCGCTGCCGCCTTTCGGCAGGGCTACCACGCTGCGGATCAAGCTCGGCACCTTGTAGGCCGCGAGCCGTTTGCGCGCGAACTGGCGCAGCTGATCCGAGGTCGCCTCCGCATCCGGTCGCAGCACCACGACGGCGGCGACGTTCTCGCCGAGCTTTTCGTGCGGGACGGCGAACACGCCGGCCTCCAGCACCGCCGGATGGCTGAGCAGGACCTCTTCCACCTCCAGCGGCGAGATCTTCTGTCCGCCGCGATTGATGACGTCCTTGATGCGGCCGACGATGAAGAGATAGCCGTCCGCGTCGAGATAGCCGAGATCGCCGGTCCGGAACCAGCCGTCGCGGAAGGCGGCCTGTGTCGCCGCCTCGTCGTTGCAATAGCCGCGGCTCATGTTCGGTCCGCGCAGCATGATCTCGCCACGCTCGCCGCTCGCAAGCGCGCGGCCCGTCTCGTCCATGATCGCGATCTCGGGGCCGGCGGCGCGCCCGACCGATCCGAACTTGCGTTGCTCGAACGGATTGGCCGCGATCTGCGAGGCCGCTTCGGTCATGCCGTAGGTCTCGAGCACGGGAACGCCGAACGTCACCTCCAGTCCTTGGAGGATCGTGGGCGCGAGCGAGGCCGAGGCCGAGCGGATCACGCGCAGCGACGACGATCGGGCGCGGTCCGGGTCGGATTCCGCCGCCGTCAGCAGCGCGCGATGGATGGTCGGCACCGCCGTGTACCAGGTCGGCTGCAGCTCCCGCATCCAGCCGAAGAAGGACGGTGCATCGAAACCGTCGGTGCAGATCACGCTGGAGCCCGCGGCCAGCGCCGTCAAAAGGCCGGAGATCAGGCCATGGGCGTGAAACAGCGGCAGGACGTTGAGCAGGCGATCGCGGGACGAAAGCGACAGCACGTGGCCGGCATTGTAGGCAGACAGGCATACATTGCGATGCGTCAGCGGTACCATTTTCGGCCGCGCCGCCGTGCCTGACGTCAACAGGATGAACGCATCGTCGTCGCCGCGCGAGGCGCCGCCGGTCGCCGCCGGCCTGACCGTCGGACCGATGAATTTGCCGCCGCCCAGATTGTCTTGCGGTCCCGGCACGAAATCGATCACCGCCATATCGAGTGCCTTGGCGACGTCGCGGCTTGCCGAGTTCATGTCGGCCCGGGTCACGAGCGCGGTCAGCTTCAGTTCGCTGAAATAGCGCTGCAGCTCGTCCGCGGTCAGATCGGGATTGACGGGGACGCAGGCGCCGCTCGAGGCAACCGCGATCAGCGCCAGCGCGCTGTCGGCGCCGCGCGGCAGCGCAACCGCAATCCGGTCGGCAGAGGTGATGCCGAGCCGGCGCAGCGTGCCGACGAGATCCTGCGTCACCTCGCCAAGCGCGCCGTAGTTGAGGACGGGCCGACCCGGGGCGAGGAGGGCGGGCGCCTTCGGCGTCTTGCGGGCGTAGAAATCGAGCAGGCCGCCGATATGGACGAATGTCTTCGTTTCGGCCGCGGTGCCGCTTGATTCCTCCGGGGCTGGGAGTGTGACGTCCGACAATTCCGTTCCCTTTTGATCCGATTGAGCTATTCTTCCAAGAAGTCAGGGAACGCGTCCAGTCTGAGGTGAAGTTTTGGCCCCAAAATCTGTGGTTGAGGGGCCCTAAGCCCTTCGACGGAATTATGGTCGGGCAGAAATCACCATGCTGGAGAATGGGCCGGACACGGGAAGGGAAGGCGAGCTGAAGCGCTGGCTCGAGGGCGTCGGCCTCGGCCACTACACCGATCTCTTCGTACAGCACCGTCTCGATCTCGACGTCATGGGTGACCTGACCGAATCCGATCTGGTCGAGCTCGGATTGCCGCTCGGCGATCGCAAGCGGCTGCAGCGGGCGATGGCGGCGCTGTTCCAGGCGGAAACGGCCGAGGCGCCCGCGACAATGGTGCCGCCAACGCGCACGGAGGTCGGCGCTGAACGGCGTCAGCTCACCACCATGTTCTGTGACATGGTGGATTCCACCTCGCTGTCCGTGCAGTTCGATCCGGAAGACGTCCGCGACATGATCGCGAGCTTCCGCGAAACCTGCGTCCGTGTGGTCAAGCATTACGAGGGCTTTGCCGCCCGTTTCGTCGGCGATGGTATCCTCGTCTATTTCGGCTATCCGACCGCGCATGAGGACGATGCCGAACGCGCGGTGCGCGCCGGGCTCGAGATCGTGCGGCTGCTATCGAGCGCACGCGCGACCGAGCTGCGCGGTGGGCTCAGCCACTCACCCGCCGTCCGCATCGGGATCGCGACCGGCCTCGTCGTGGTCGGCGATCTCGTCGGGCAGGGCACCGAAGAGCGCGACTCTGCGGTCGGAGAAACCGTCAATCTCGCCGCGCGCCTGCAGGGCCTCGCGCCGCCCAACGGCGTGGTGATTTCCTCATCGACCCAGTCGCTGTTGAAGGGGAAGTTCGACTACCGCAATCTCGGGGTCCATGCCTTGAAGGGGATATCCGAGAAGACGCAGGCCTGGCACGTGGTGCGCGCCTCGCGGGTGGAGACCCGATTTGCCGCCGCCATGGGCACGCGGCTGACGCCGCTCGTCAACCGCGAGGAGGAGATCGCGCTGTTGATGGGCCGCTGGGAGCAGGCCAAGGATGGTGACGGCCAGGTCGTGGTCAAGTTCGGCGAGCCCGGCATCGGCAAGTCGCGCATCATCCAGGAAATCTTCGAGCGGATATCGGGCGACCGGCATGGACAGGTCTCGTTCCAGTGCTCGCCCTATTACACGTCCACCGCGTTCTATCCGTTCGCCGAGCAGCTCAAATTCTACCTCGGCCTCGACCGCGAGGATGCGTCCGCGCTGTCGCTGGCGGGCCTGGAGAGCGCGATCGCCGCCGCTCATGGCGACATCGAGCAGGTCACGCCGCTGTTTGCCGCGCTGTTGTCGATACCGACCGGCGACCGCTATCCACGGCTCGAGCTGTCGCCGCAGCAGCAGAAGGATGCGACCGTCGGGGCGCTGGTCAATCACTTCCTCGGCCTTGCGCGCGAGATGCCGCTGGTGATCGCGTTCGAGGATTTGCACTGGATCGACCCGACCTCGCGCGAGGTGATCGACCTCCTGGTCGACCGGGTGCAGAACCGGCCGATCCTGGTCATCATCACCGCGCGGTCCGAATTCCAGCCGAGCTGGAACGCGCATTCGCACATCACGACGCTGGTGCTGAACCGCCTGAGCCGGCAGCTGCGCGCCACGCTGGTGGAGCGCGTCGCCGGCAGAGAGCTGCCCAAGGAGGTCGTCGAGGAGATCATCGTCAAGACCGACGGCGTGCCGCTGTTCCTGGAGGAGCTGACCAAGACGGTCCTCGAATCCAACCTGCTGACCGAGCGGCAAGGGCGCTACGTGCTGTCGGGCCCGTGGCGGCAGCTCGCGATCCCGGCAACCCTGACCGACTCGCTGATGGCGCGGCTGGACCGGATGGGGCCGTTCAAGCGGATCGCGCAGATCGGCGCCACCATCGGCCGCGAGTTTTCCTACGAGACGCTGCACGCGGTCGCCAATACGCCGGCGGAACAGATCGAGGCGGCGCTCAATCATCTGGAGCAGGCCGGGCTGATCATGCGCCGCGGTCTTCCGCCCGATGCGCTCTATTCCTTCAAGCACGTCATGATCCAGAACGCCGCGCATGCGAGCCTGCTGCACAGCGAGCGGCGCAAGCTGCATTCACGGATCGCCCAGGTGCTTGCCGAGATGTATCCGGAGAAGACCGAGCGCGAACCGGAGCTGCTCGCCCATCACATGACCGAATCCGGCCAGAGCGAGGGCGCCGCGAGCTTCTGGCTCAAGGCCGGCAAGCAGGCGGCAAAGACCGGCGCCAATCTGGAGGCGATCGGCCATCTGCGCCGCGGCCTCAGCGTCGTGCAGGCCAATGCGCGGATGCAGGGCGCCGACGAAATGGAGCTCGAGCTGCGCATTGCGCTCGGCAACGCGCTGATTGCCGCCAAGGGCTACGCGGTCCAGGAGGTCGAGGAGAACTACATCCGCGCGCTCGAGCTCGGCCAGCAGCTTGACGACGACGAAAAGATCTTTGCCGCCACCCGCGGGCTCTGGGTCTGTCACTTCATCCGCGCCGATCTCACCCGCGCGCACGATCTCAGCGTCGAGCTGTTGAAATTCGCCAAGCGCGAGCGGCTCAACGAGCGGGCACAGCCGGCGCAGCAGACCGGCTATCTGATCGAGGCGCACCGCTCGATCGCGATGACCATGCTCTATCGCGGCCGCTTTGCCGCTTCCCAACATCATCTGCACCGCTGCATCAATCTCTATAGCCCGGATCTCCACTCCGATCTGATGGAGCGGCATGGCATCGATCCCGGCGTCGTCTCGCTGTCCTATCTCGGCTACCTCCTGTGGTTCCTCGGCCGCCCCGACGCGGCGCGCCAGCACAGCGAGCAGGCGATCGCGAATGCCGAGAAGATCCGCCATCCTTTCACGCTCGCCTTCGCGCTCGTGTTCGGTGCGTATCTCTGCCAGCACTTGCGCGACGTCGAGGGCACGCGCGACCATGCCAACCGCGCCATGATCATCGCCACCGAGCATAATTTTCTGCATTGGAAGCAGCAGGCGGCGATCCTGCGCGGCTGGGCGCTGGCGCAACTCGGCGAGGCCGATGAAGGCCTCAGCCAGATGCGCTTCGGCCTCGACGAGTACGAGGCGATGGATTCCTGGCTCGCCGGCTGCTGGTTCCGCTGCCTGCTTGCGGAGGCCTACGCCAAGGTCGGGATGCGCGAGGCCGCCTTGCGCGCGCTCGATGGTGCGCTCGCGACCGCGCGGCGGACCGGCGATCATTCCTATCTCGCCGAAGTCTATCGCCTGCAGGGCGAGATCACGCTGTCGGACGGCGACCCGGCCTCGGCACAGGAGGCCGGTGATCTGTTCGCGCTGTCGCTGGAGATCGCGCGCAAGCAGGGCGCGTTGTCCTGGGAGCTTCGCACCGCCGTCAGCCTCGCGCACCTGTCACATCAAGCCGGCAGGCGCGAGCACGCGCGTCTGCTGCTCGTGCCCGTTGTCGGCAAGTTCAGCGAGGGTTTTTACACGCCGGACCTGAAGCAGGCGGTGCAGCTCGTCAACGAGCTCGGTGCGGACGCGCCGGTCCGCGAACGCGCCGACCCCTGACATGAGCGATCTTGCCGCCGCGCGTGCGCGCTATGTGGAGAGGATTGCAAAGCGCGAGCGGATTGCCTCAAAGCGCCTGCTCGAAGCGCTCGCCGCCATCCCGCGCGAAAACTTTCTGCCGAGAGGGCCCTGGCGGATCAAGAGTGAAGCGGCGCGCAGCTATCGGTTGACGCCAGATGGCGATCCCGTCCATCTCTATGACAACGTGCTGGTCGCAATCGACGCGCGCCGCAAGCTCGACACCGGGCTGCCCAGCCTGTGGGCGCATTTCATCGATTTGCTCGACATCAAGGAGAAGGACCGCGTGGTCCAGATCGGCTGCGGGCTCGGTTATTTCTCGGCGGTGTTGTCGAAGATCGTGGGACCCAAGGGCAGGGTGATCGCCATCGAATGCGACGAGCGTCTGGCGCGCCGCGCTGCAGGTTTCCTTCAGACTTATCATAACGTCGAGGTGGTCCATGGCGACGGATGTGAGGAGATCCGCGAACCGGCTGACGTGATCATCATCCACGCCGGCTTCTCGCATCCGCATCCGCTCTGGCTGGAGGCGCTTCGGCCGCGCGGCCGCCTGTTGGTGCCGCTGACCCAGCGGGACCGTGAAGGCGCCGCCCTCAAGATCACGCGCAGGGGCGGGGGGTTCGAAGCCGAGGCGGTGCAGCAGATCCGGATCTTCCCCGGCCAGGGCCGTGGTGTGACCGCGCTCGACGACCGTGTCGCCGACTGGTGGCAGCGCGCCGCGGCTCTGGCGCCGCTGCGCTTTCGCGGGATCGAGCAGGGACTGCCCTCGGATTAGGGCTTGCCGGAATCGAGGTGGCAACTATCTGGAAGTTATGCTCTTTTTTGTTTCGCGTTGGTTGTCTATATTCTGGTCCGGTCCACGGACAAGCAGATGAGTGACGGATTGAACGAAGGCGTGGTTGGCGACACCGCTAAGCTGATGATGCATCGGCTGATCGCGCGGAGACTTCGTCGTGACCCAACTTTGGTGGACAAGGCCAAGGCAGCTCACACGCGTCAGGCCGACCAATTCACCGACTGGCCATTCGTGCAGGAATGGCAGGAATTGTTGGCGCTTCCGACCGGAGAGTTGGCGGTGAAACTGATCAGTCGCGATCGCGAGATGGTCAGATTGCGCAATTCGTCGCCGTTCTTTCTAACCGATGGCATTCATTTCGGCGATTACGACACGAGGATCCGGCTACGGAGGGCTGCGAGAAGAATCGTCGAGCGCGGCTTGAGCACTCAACTCGCTTCTGCTCGAGGCCTGTGATGCCTGGTGGCCCCTTCCGCGATTTCGAGGATTTGCTCAGAGTGGTGAGGGCACTTGCCTTGGAGTTCAAGACGGACACCGTGTTCATCGTTGGTAGCCAGGCGATTCTGGCTTCCATGTCGGACGCGCCGGAGGCGGCGACGGAATCGCCGGAAATCGATGCGTTTCCAGCAAACGCGAAAGTCTGGGAAATGACGGAGGCCAAGCGCACGCGTGACGGTGTGCAGCCTATTGCGTCTGAGCACATCGATGGTCTTTTCGGATCTGAAAGCCACTTTCACCGAACACATGGTTTCTACATCGACGGCGTGGATGAGACGACGGCCAAGCTTCCGAGAGGCTGGCGGCACCGCGCCGTTACAGTGCAGACCGAAGTCGAAGGACGGACGGTAATTGGCGTGGCGCCTGCGCCGGAAGACCTCGTCGTGTCCAAAATCGCCAGACAAGCGGTTCGTTGGCGCGATCCATGAGACGCATCCGTTGGACCTGGAGTTGATCGAACGGAGAATCCGAGAAACCGACCTTGATCCGGCTATTGCGGAGCGAGCGGTCGCCTACATCAGAAGCCTGAAATCCAAAAGCTAGATTTCCCGTGTCGCGCTCCATTTCGCTTTACCTTGATTCGGGTTGAGAGTTTCCAGTCTCTATCCGCGCCGCTATGAGTACGGCCTGATGGCCATTTGAGCGCGCTCCATGCATTCCGTTGCCCTGCTGACCGCCAGCTATGCCAAGGATATCGAACGCTTTTCGCTGCTCAGCGAGAGCATCGACACCTGGCTCTCGGGATACACGCGGCATTATGTTCTCGTTAACGATGAAGACGTGCCGCTGTTCGAGCGCTTCGCCTCCGACAAGCGGGTCATCGTTCCGGCCTCGCGCTATTTGCCGAAATGGCTGTTTGCGCTGCCGCCGGCGCTCCAGTTCATCAGCAAGCGCCGCGTCTGGCTGTCGCTGCTGTCCTCGCCGGTGCATGGCTGGCACATCCAGCAGATCCTGAAGATCGCCGGCGTCCTCAATGCGCCCGAGCAGCGCGTCTGCATCCTGGATTCGGACAATCTGTTCTTCCGCGAATTCGACGTCGGCCAATATGCCGGGGCTGAGAAGACGCCTCTGTTCGTCACGCCGAAGGACATCCGCGCTGACCACCCGCTGCACGGATTGTGGCTGCGCACCGTCGATCAGCTTCTCGGTATCAAGGATCGCTCGTTTCCCGCCGACGATTATGTCGGCAATGCGCTGGTCTGGGACAAGGACACCGCGCGCGCGATGACCGCCGCCATCAAGTCGGCGACCGGCTTGAACTGGGTTCTGGCGCTGTGCCGGAAGAAGAAGTTCTCGGAATATCTGATGTATGGCCATTTCGTCGCGAACTCGCCCGCGTATCTCGCCGCCCACCGGGTCACCGAAGACAGCATCGCGGTCTCGCATTGGGATGACACGCCGCTCGACCGCCCGGCGATCGAAGCGCTGATGCGTGCCGCTTCGCCCGGGCAGGTCGCGCTCTGCATCCAGTCCTATTCCTCGACCTCGGTCGAGGACATCCGCGACGTGTTCCGCCTCAGCTCGCGCGATCGCCGGGCTCCGAGCCTGTCTCCCGAAGATATGGGTGACGCGGCCGAGTTCGAGGTGAAGACGCGCAGCTAAGCTCGCGCGTTCAAACGTCCTTTGTGAACTTGCTGATCACGTCCATGAATGGCTTCGGCTTGAACTCGCCGTCGAGCGGCAGCGGCCGGTTCGGCTGCTTGTCCGCGCGGGCGAAGGTGCCGTTGATCCAGCTGTAGCGATCCGAGAGGCCCCAGGTCAGGATCGACCGCACCGGGCCGCTGGTTGAAATGGCCGTCAGCAGATCGTCGACGCGTTTGGCGACGATGGCGTCGCGCTCGGCCGGATTGCCCGTCAGCTTCTGGTCGTCGACGTCGAGTTCGGTGACATACACCTCGAGTCCCCACGAGCGCAGCTCGGTGACGAACTCGGCGAGCCCATGGGTATCGATCTCGAGCTCGGCGTGCAGATGCGATTGCAGTCCGACGGCGTGCAGCGGAACACCCTGGTCGAGCAGGTCCATGATCAAATTGCGATAAGCCGCGCGCTTGGCAATGAACGAGTCCTTGGCCGACTCGATATCATATTCGTTGATCGCGAGCTTGACGAACGGATCGGCCGCAGCGGCCGTGCGGAACGCCAGCGGAATCCAACTCTGGCCGAGATGCTGCGTCCAGAACGTGTCGCGCCGGTCCTTTGTGCTGCGGGGATTGTCAGGGATCGGCTCGTTGACGACGTCCCACGACGTCAGCTTGTCCTTGTAATAGGAGACGACGGTGCCGATGTGGTCGACATAGGCGCGCTCGACGCCGCGTGTGTCCTTGATCTGCTTGGCCCAGTCCGGAATGTCGTGATACCAGGCCAGCGCGTGGCCGCGCATCGTCAGATCGTTGTCCCGCGCAAAATCCAGAATCGCGTCGGCGCGCTCGAAATTGAACGTGTGCGCATTCGGCCGCAGCATCGGCCATTTCAGCTCGAGCACCGGGACGACCTGGGTGCAATAGGTGCTGATGGCTTCGCCGAGCCTGGGATCGGCCTGCAGGTCCCAGAGCGTGGCCGCTGCGCCGAACCCCGGATGGCGCTGCGCAAGTTTCGACGCCGGTGCCGCCGACGCGGATGCGCCCGCCGCGAGGGCTGCGGCGCTGCCGAGGAGAAATTCGCGTCTGTCGAGCCTGGTCACGGCCGTCCTTTTCGAACCAACGCACCATCGTACCAAGCGGCGCCCGGCGACGCCGGGGTTTCGCCTTGTTGGGTTAACCTCTGCCGCCTGGAAGTCATGGTTCCTTTTCGTGATCGCGCCTTGCCGTTCAGGGAAGGGCAAATTTAACGCTAACGCGCGAAAGCGGCTCCCAGGCTTCATTCGCCGCCCGATCTGCAGACTTATGTGACACTCTTGAGCGATGCTGCGGCGCATTCGTTTGCCCCGCCAAAGGCCCCATTTAAGGCCCCATTCAAGGCCCCATTGATGAACGGCCGCCACACTCGCAAGACCGCTGCCGGTCCCGTGCTCGCATGCTGAACCGACATTTTTCGATTTATCTCGTCGCCTACATCCTGCCTGCGGCGGTGGGCTTCTTCGCGGTCACGGCCTATACGCGGCTGCTGACGCCGGCAGAGTACGGCGTCTATGTCGTCGGCATCAGCCTCGCCGGCATTCTGGGCGCGATCTTCTTCGCCTGGATCAAGCTGTCGGTGTCGCGTTATCAGGCGATGTCGGCGGAGGTTGATTTTCGCGGCACGGCGATGGTGGCTTTCGGGCTCACCGTCGCGGTGCTCTGCGCCACGACGCCGCTGGTCTTCGTGTTCCGCAGCGACCTCAGTGTCGAGCTGCTGCTCGCCAGCATGTTCGTCGCGGTCATGGCCAATGCCGTCGATGTCGGCCAGGAGTTCGAGCGCGCCAAGTTGCGTCCCTACCGGTTTGCCGCGATCTCGATCGTGCGCAGCGTGTCGAGCGTCGGCTTCGGCCTCCTCGGCATCTGGCTCGGCTGGGGTGGATTGGGGCTGCTTGCCGCGTTTGGTCTGGGGTCGCTCACTGGCATCATCCTGAACCTCGTCGGCGACCGCACCAAAATCGCCCGCTTTGAGCGCAGCCAGTTCATGCAGCTCGCGCGTTACGGTCTGCCGCTGACGCTGGCCGGGCTCTCCGTTGCAGTCTATTCGGCCTGCGACCGCCTGATTGTCGCGTATCTGCTCGGCAAGGACGCCGCCGGCATCTTCGGCGTTGCCGCCGACCTGCCGCGCCAGTTCATGGTCATGATCGCATCCAGCGTTGCCGCGGCCACCGTGCCGCTGGTGTTCCGGTCGTTGTCGGAGAATAGCAAGGAGGCGACACGGGAGCGGCTGACCGAGAGCCTCGAGCTTCTGCTCGTCGTCGTCACCCCCGTTGCGATCTGGCTCGCGCTTGCAGCGGATCAGGTTGCCGGCACGCTCGTCGGCATCGACTTCCGCGCCGGCGTGTCGGCGCTGCTGCCGACCCTGGTGCTCGCCCGCTTCTTCGGTATCGCCAATCAGTTCTACGTCCAGATCAGCTTCCAGCTTGCCGAGCGGCCCTTCATGCTGGCGGCGCAGTCCTTTCTCACGCTGGTGGTCAGCGTGGTCCTGATGTTCGCGCTGGTCGCCGGCTACGGCATCTACGGCGCCGCGCTTGCGACGCTTGCGACCGAGGCGCTCGGTTTCGTCGTCGCCGTCGTCCTGATGCATCGCGCCCACCCGGTCCCGTTCGACCTCGGCCGCCTCGCCGGTATTGCGGCCTCCGCAGCGGCGATGGCGGCTGCAATCCTGGCGGCGCGGTCGCAAGCGGGCGGCACCGGCTTCGTCTCGCTCCTCATCGTCAGCCTCGCCGGCGGCCTTGCCTATGTCGGAGCGGCCTGGCTGCTCAACGTCGCCAATGTCCGGACGTTGTCGCTGCGCTTCCTGCGAGGCTTCAACCGTAAGGCTCTGGGCGTCTGACGGGCGTGTCCTCGCCGGCACAGCCGGACATTCTGCCGCAGTGACTGCCACCCGGTTCGGACCACCCCCGGCTGCAACCGACCTTCCGCCGGCTCGGGCCGTCATATATGAGGGATTTGTCGCCGGACCGGGCCGAATATCGCCACAGACGGAACGTATGGCGGCTGCGATTTCTTAATTGAATGACCGCAATCTGATACATGATCGGCACGAGCGGGCCGGCATTTCGACCGAGGATGGCATGAAAAACCGACTGACGACGGCGCAACCCACCAAGGCGATGCGGCGTCGGTTGCCTCCCGGAATCGTGACATTGGCGGCAATTGCGGTCCTGGCGTCGGTCGCGCCGGCCGGTGCGGCCAAGCAGGCGCGGCAGCCGGCCGAGGCGGTGGCGCAGCGCCAGGCCGGCGATCCCATCATGGCGATCGTGTCGATCAAGAGCCAGCAGGTCACGTTCTACGATTCAGAGGGCTGGATCCTGCGCGCGCCGGTGTCGACCGGCACCACGGGACGCGAGACGCCGGCCGGCGTCTTCGCCGTCGTCGAGAAGGACAAGGACCACCGCTCGACCATGTATGACGACGCCTGGATGCCGAACATGCAGCGCATCACCTGGAACGGCATCGCGCTGCATGGCGGACCGCTGCCCGGCTATGCCGCCTCGCACGGCTGCGTGCGCATGCCCTTCGGCTTTGCCGAGAACCTGTTCGACAAGACCTATATCGGGATGCGCGTGATCATCTCGCCACACGACACGGTCCCGACCGATATCGCTCACCCCACGCTGTTCGTACCGAAGCCGGAAGCGATCGCGGCAGCGCCCAGGCTGGCCGACAAGCTCTCCGTCGAGGCCGACGAGGCCACAAGGGCTGCCGACGAGGCCAAGAAGACTGCGTCCGCCGCCGCCAAGGAAGCTGCGTCGCTTCCTGCCGCGCTGCGCAAGCTGGAACAGCAGAAGGCCCGCGCTGACGCCGAGCTCGCCTTCGCCGACAAGACGCTCGCGAATGCCAAGAACGATCAGGCCCGCGCCAAGGCCGAGGAGTTGAAGCAGAAGGCGGCGACCAAGGCCGCCGACGCGGCGACGCAGCTCGACGCCGCCAAGGCCGCCGCGCAGCCGAAGCGCGATGCCGTGGCCGCGACGAAGGACGCCGCGAAGGCCACCGCGGCCAGGAAGGCCGACGCCGTGAAGGCTGCGACCGACGCGAAGCTCGCGGGTGAGCCGGTCTCGGTCTACATCAGCCGCTCGACACAGAAGCTCTACGTGCGGCGAAACACGCACAAGCCAGCCCCCGATGGCGGCGGCGAAGTGTTCGACACCAGCATCGAGGTTCCCGTCACGATCCGAAATCCCGAGCAGCCGATCGGCACGCATATCTTCACGGCGATGGCGAAGTCCGCTACGGGCTTGCGCTGGAGCGTGGTCACGATCGAAAACGGCGATGAGGCCCGCAATGCGCTCGACCGCATCACCATCCCACAGGACGTCTGGGATCGCATCGGGCCAACTGCATTGCCGCGTTCTTCCATCATCATCTCGGACGAGCCGCTGAGCAGCGAAACCAATTACCGGACTGAATTCGTCGCGGTGCTGAGCGACCAGCCGCAAGGCGGCTTCATCACGCGCAAGCCGACCGCTCCTGCCATGATCGCCAGCGATGACGGCTGGGACAATGGAGGTAACGGCTTCGGCTTCTTCTACCAACGTGACCCCTATGTACAGCCGGCCAATCCGCGCCGGCAGCGCGGCCAGTACCAATATTATCAATCGACGGAGCCGATGCAGCGGAGCTGGTGGTAGGACGCAGGATAGCCGCCCGGGCGGCCTGCAGTTACGGGCGGGCTTCGATCACCACAGCCTGAATCTTGCCTTCTACCGGTCCGGCGCCGTGACGCGTCCGGATCGCCTCGGCAACGATGTCGGTCGCAGCCTGAAGCTTGCTGGCATCCCTTGCCTCGATCTCGCTGCGCAGCGGCGTGCCCTGGCAAAGGGCGAGCGCGACATATTCGGGCGATGGCGCGCGGCTTGTTTCAGCTCGCGTCTCGATCGAGATGTCGCGGAAGCCGGCTCGTTCGAGCTCGGTTCTGATGATGGCCTTGTCGTGATAGCCGTGGGGCGTGCGGACCATGAAGCGCGGCGGGTCGTCGGGAAACAGCTTTCCGAGCGCGACCGTCGCTTCATGCGTCAGCACATTGTCCTCGATCCGATCCCAGACGTTGAACACGAACGCGCCGTCCGGCTTCAGGACGCGCTTCACTTCCGTGTAAGCTTTGGTGCGGTCCGGAAAGAACATCGCGCCGAACTGGCAGCAGACCACGTCGAACTCGGCATCACCAAAGGGCAGGGCCATGCCGTCCGCCTGGCGCCAGCTGATGCGATCATCGTCCTTCTGACGCTGCGCGGCGACTGCGAGCATGGGCTCGTTGAGATCGGTGGCTACGTAACGGATGCCGCGCGGCAGCGCCGCCGCCACGGCGCGCGTCACTGCGCCGGTGCCCGCGGCGATCTCGAGCAGCACGGAAGGAGAGCGGGCGGCGATCCGTCTTGCGATGTCCTCGGCATAGACGGAGAAGATCATCGGGACGAGATACTCGTCGTAGATTTTCGGAATCGAGCCGGCGAAAACCTTGTCAGTGTCGGACATGCTTGCCTCGCTGAAGGTTCGGACACCTGGCTTATGTACCATGGTTTGTCCGCCAACGCGCCTGCCCAGCCGGCGAAAGCTCCTACGATTTCCCGCCACCGACCTCGCGGATCGGCCGGGTGCCGTCCCAGCTCAACGCCGCCTGTCGGACACGCTCGAAGAACGGTCCCTTGGTGCCGCTGATGTCCGAGATCTCGATCACCGTGCCCGGATGGTCCTGCGTGTCGAAATAGGCAAAGCGCCCCTTCTCGCCGCCGATCTGGCCCTCATGGCCAATCCTGTAGCCGAGCCCGATCGCCTTATCGTAGAGCGCCTGATAGTTGTGGCTCCAGTACGACATGTGCTGGAGGCCTTCGTGCCCGGCGTCGAGGAATTCCTTGTACAGCGAGGGCGCGTCGTTGCGCTGCTGGATCAGCTCGATCTGGAGCTCGCCGGAATTGGCCAGCGCGATGCTCATCTCCACGGCGGAGTCCTCGCCGCGATGGCGAAACCAGTCGGTCTTGACGCGGTCCATGTAGTACCAGGGGCCGACCCCCATCACCTCGATCCAATGCTTCATCGCAGCGTGGATGTCCCGCACCACATATCCGTTCTGGCGCACCGCGCCGAAGATGCGGCTCATGCCCGCGCTCCTGTCCTTTGCCTATTCACTTGACCTCAATGCCTGCGTCCTTGGCAACCTGCTTCCAGGCCGCGATGTCGCGCGCGTTGAGATCGCGCTGCTCGTCGCCGGGGACGAATTGCGGCGTGATGCCGAGTGCCAGCAGCTTCTGCTTCACCACCTCGTCACCGAGCGCGTCCTTCAGGGCCGCCGAAAGCTTCTGTGCGACCGGCGGAGCGACGCCCGCCGGCGCATACATCGCCCAGGACAGACTGCGATCGAACGGCACCCCCTGCTCCCCGTAGCTGGCGACATCCGGCTGGCTCGGCGAACGCTCGCCGCAAGCGGCCAGCGCCTTGATCGAACCGTCCTTCACCAGCGGCGTTGCCGTCGCCACGTCGAGCGTTGCAAGGGAGATGTGGCCGCCGAGCAGGTCGCCGGCGAGTTTTGCGATGCCGTTGAACGGCACGTGGTCCATCTTGATGCCGGCCTGCTGCATCAGGATCTCCGCGCAGAATTGCCCGGTCGAGCCGACACCCCAGCTGCCGTACTGGATCGGCTCGCCCTTCTTGGCCAGCGCCACTAGGCCCTTGATGTCGTTGGCGGCAAAATTCCTGGTGGCGACCAGCATGATCGAGGAGGTGCCGACGCGGCCGATGGTCGTGAAATCCTTGATCGGATCGTAGGGCAGTTTTGGATAGATCGCGGGAGCCAGCACATGCGTGGTCATGCCGCCGACGGTGATGGTGTAGCCGTCATTCGCAGATGTCGCGACCATCTGCGTGCCGAGCGTGCCGGCCGCACCGGTGTGGTTCTCGATGTAGATGCTCTGTCCGAGCGTCTTGCCCATCCTGTCCGCAAGCAGCCGGCCGACCACGTCACCGCCGCCGCCGGCCGCGTAGGGCAGCAACATCCGGATCTTGCGGGTCGGGTAGGCGGCGGGATCTTCGGCTCGTGCCGGCAGGGCCGCCGACAGCAATGCTAGAAACGAAAGCGTGATGGTGCGCAGCTTCATGATGTTTCCCCCTAATTCTCGAAATGAAATCTGTAGGCATCGCCGTGCCTGACCACGCGTCCCGCGGTCGGTGCCGGAAAATGGCCGGTGAGCAGATAGCTCGGCGTATCCGCAAGCTCTTCCAGCAGCGCCATGCGCGTTGCGACCGCCGCAGCCGGATCGACGTCGGCGGCATTCGATAGCCACGGCGCCGCGCACTGGATCGGATGATGGATGACGTCGCCGGACATCACCGCGTGATCGTGGCCGCCGTTGAGGTGGATCTGCATGTTGCCGGCGGTGTGCCCAGGTGCCGGCGCAAAGCGCAAGGTCGCGTCGTGATCGCTAAATAGGTGATGATCGGTCTCGACGAATTCGGCAAGGCCGGCCGCCACTACCGGCAGCACGGAATCCTCAAACGAGCCGTGGTTCACTGGGCTCCTCGGCGCCGCATTGTGCGCGGCTTCGAAGTGGCGATATTCGGCGCGGCCCATCAGATAGCGCGCATTGGGGAAGGTCGGCACCCAGCGGCCGTCGATCAGCCGCGTGTTCCAGCCGACATGATCGACATGCAGGTGCGTGCACATCACGAAGTCGACCTGTTCGGGTGCAACGCCCAGCGCCTGCAGGTTCTCGAGATAAGGCTGGTCGAGGTTGTTCCACGCCGGCACGCGGGGCCGCTTCTTGTGATTGCCGCAGCAGGTGTCGACGATCGCGGTCCAGCGCGGTGTTCGGACCAGATAGGAGTGATGGCTGAGGATGAACCGGCCGGTCTCCGGCTCGATGTAGCGATGATCGAGCCAGCTCCGGTTCTCCGCGATCACCGCGTCGGTGACGTTGGCGAACAGCCAGCTCTTGTCGAAGGCAAGCGAAGGGATCTCGCTGACGAGATCGACCCACATGCCGCCGATCTTGACCTGCCGCATCGATCAGTTCTTCAGGAGATCGCCGAACGGCACCCAGCGCGTGCCGTCGAAACGAATCAGCTGGAGGCTCGTCATCGGCGTAAAGCGCTCGGGCGAGTTGTTCACCGCGGTGCCGTTGATCAGCATCGGCAGCTTCACGTCCTTCATGGTCGTCGCCTGCTTCATCACGTTGGCGCGGGTGAGATCGTTGCCGGAGGCCTTCAGCACCGTCACCAACGTCTGCGCGATGGTGTAGCCGTAGACGTTGAGCCAGTCGCTTTTGTTGGCGTCCGGCATGTACTTGTCCATGAAGGCGAGCCACTCCCGGTAGCCGGCGTCATCCTTGTTGGCCGGGTCGGTGGCGTCCTTCAGATACTGGCTGGAGATGACGCCGGTGGAATTGTCCTTGCCGGCCGGCTCCAGCACGCCGCTGATCGAGGCCGAGACGTTGGAGATGATGGTGACCGGCTTCCAGCCGATCTCGCCGATCTTGCGGATCGCCTGCGCCGCGAATTTCGGCGTCGCCGCGACCAGCACCACGTCGGCACCGGCGGTTTTCAACTGCAGAATCTGTGTGTCCACGGTCGGCCCCGAGGTCTCGTAAGCGGCGCGCGTTACAATGGCCTCGCCGCTGCCAAGGCCTTCCTCCAGCGCCTTCAGGTAATCCTTGCCGAGGTCGTCGTTCTGGTAGAGCACGCCGATCTTCGCATTGGCGTGGCTTGCCTTGATGAACCTGGCGTAGGCGATCGCCTCGTCGCGATAGGTCGGCTGCCAGCCGACTGTCCACGGAAAGTTCTTGGGATCGTCCCACTTCGCCGCGCCCGAACCCAGAAAGAGCTGCGGCACCTTGCGGTCGTTGAGATATTTGTGCACGGCGCTGTTGGTCGGCGTGCCAACGCCGCCGAAGATCAGCAGCACCTCCTCGCTCTCGACCAGCCGCCGGGTCTGCTCCACCGTCTTCGGCGGGCTATAGGCGTCGTCGGCGATGATCATCTGGATGCGCCGGCCGTTGACGCCGCCGTCGTCGTTCACCTTGCGGAAATAGGCCTCCGCCGATTTCGCGATCTGAGCGAAGGCCGAGACCGGGCCGCTCAGTGGCGCGGTGGTGCCGATCCTGATGGTCCTGTCGTCGGCGCCGGGATCGTATTTGCTTTGGGCAGAGGCGGCGCTGCTTGCGAACAGCGGCAACAGGATGCAGGCCGCACGAAGGCGGGCAAAGCGCGCCATGACGTCGTCTCCCCAAAATTGCTCTCCGCCTCTCGAGGGCGGAGTTGAAACGCGAGAACAGCGCCCGCAAGCGGACTTGCGGCCGCGACCGTTGCCGCCAGATTGGCGAAACGAACGATCGTTCGTACGGTTGACTAGCGAACGATCGTTCGTTAGTCAAGTCGGCATGGCTGTCCACACCTCCAGCGCGGCGGAAGCGGCTGCGCCCACGACCCGTGAGCGCATCCTCGTCGAAGCGCTCGACCTGTTTGCGCAGAGCGGTTATGGCGGCGCCTCGATGCGCGAGCTCGCGCGCCGCGTCGGCATCCGCGAGAGCAGCCTCTACAATCATTTCTCCGGCAAGGCCGCGATCCTGGAGGCGATCGTCAGCGAGCACGGCCCAGCGAGCTCGGCGAGCCGGCTGGAAGAAGTGCGCTACAAGCAGCTGGCGCGCCAGCCCGCCGCGTTCTGCCGGCAGTTTGCGCTCGACCTCGTCGAACAATGGTCCGACCCGCGCGAGCACCAGTTTCAGAAAGTCATCACCGCCGAGCGTAACCGCGTGCCCGGTATCCGCGCCAAATTCGCCGATCATTTCTACGCGCGCGAGCAGAGCATGATGACGGACTATTTCCGCGGCTTTGCGCTCGCCGGCCTGGTCAAGACGCCGGATCCGCGCGAGACCGCCCGGCTGTTCGCGGCGGGCCTGATCTACATCCGTCTCGAGCATTACGTGATGGGCGCAGCACCTTCGCCGCGGGCGAAGGTGATCGAGGCGATCGAGCGCTATCTCGCCTTCTTCCTGTCGCTGATCGCGGCAGGCGAGGCCACCGACAACAAGAAACGAAAGCCCAAGGGAGAGAACCGTGGCAAGGCTGCCCCTGATTGATCCGGAGACGACGAGCGGCGACATCCGCGCCTCGTTCGACCGCATGCCGGTTAAGCTCAACATCTTTCGCATGATGGCCCATGCCGAGGCCAACATGATCCCGGCGATGCGGCTCGGCAATTCGATCCTGCACAAGCAGAAGCTCTCGGCCGTCAACCGCGAGCTCCTGATCCTCCAGGCCGCTCAGCTCGAGAGCGGCGCCTATGAATGGCGCCAGCACGTGCCGATCGCGCTCGGGGTCGGCTGCACGCAAGGGCAGGTCGATGCCGTCGAGCGCAGCGATTATGACGCCGCCGCGCTGAGCGAGGCCGAGCGTGCGCTGCTCAAGTTTGGCCGCGAGGTGGTCGAGAACGTCCGCGTGCCCGAGGCGACCTTCGCCGCTGCTCGCGCGCATTTCAGCGAGCAGGAGATCGTGGAATCCATCGTCGCGCTCGGCTTCTACATGATGATGGCGCGCCTGACCGAGGCGACCGAAACCGATCTCGATCCCGCGGCCGGGATGACGGTTTATGACGGCGGCAAGAGGCCGGGTGGTTGAGATGGCGGAAACCGACAGCAGGCCGGAGCGCCATGTTCGTCCGCCGAGCGCGGAATCGCTAGGCGAAGCGCCGGGCAGGGGGCGGCTGAAAGGCCGCCGCATCCTGATCGTCGGCGGCGGCCAGCGCGTGTTCGACGCCGCCAGCGATCCGATCGGCAATGGCCGTGCCATGAGCATTTTGTGCGCACGCGAGGGCGCGAGGGTCGCGGTGGCCGACCTCAACCATGCCTCCGCGCAGCAGACCGTCAAGCACATCACCGATGAAGGCGGCGAGGGCTTTGCCATCGTGGCCGACGTCACGTCAGAGGCGGACGTCCAGCGCATGATCGAGGAAGCCCATCGCGCCATGGGCGGCCTTGATGGCATGGTTCTGAACATCGGCACCTTCGGCAAGACCGGCCTCGATAACGTCAGCCCCGAGGAGTGGAACAGGATCTACGACGTCAATGTCCGCGGTCCCATGCTGTGCTGCCGCGCCGCGCTGCCGCGATTCGACAATGGCGGCTCGGTCGTCTTCATCTCCTCGATCGCCGCCTTGAAGGCTGGATCGCAGATGGCGGTGTACGATTCCTCCAAGGCCGCGCTCGGCGGCCTGATGCGCAACATCGCTCATCTGGGATCGCGCCGCGGCATCCGCGCCAACCTCGTCTATCCCGGTCTGGTCGATACCCCGAACGGTCGCGAAGCCGGCGCCGGCCGCCCCAACCGCGGCAAGGGCCACGTCCCGTTCGGCCGCCAGGCCACGGCCTGGGAGATCGCTTATGCGGTGCTGTTCTTCCTGTCGGACGAAAGCGTCTACGTCACCGCGCAGACACTCGCAGTGGATAGCGGTCTCAGTGGAATGTGAGGCCTGCCATTCGGGCTACTGCTGACCACACCCTTTGACGTCACCCTGAGGCGCTCACCTTGCGATGCGAGAGCATCGCAGGGTGAGCCTCGAAGGATGGGCCACGGGCGCTTGCGGCCCATCCTTCGAGGCGCGCAAGGGCGCGCACCTCAGGATGACGGCGATGCATGTGGAGACACAAAATCGGGTATCTACTGCGGCTGCGATCGCGCGCGACAAAGCAAATGATCGAGCGAAATGTTCCCCGGCCCATGAGCCATGATGCCGAGCGCCATCGCTGCCCAGGTGAGATGGATCGGCCAGCCGTCAGGCACCGTGAGCTCGACGATGACAGTCATGAACAACAGCCCGAGCGCGGCCAGCCGGGTGCCTAGTCCCAGCACCAGCAGGATCGGAAGCAGGATCTCGCCGCAGCCCGACAGGAACGCCATCACCGTCGGTGCTGGAAAGTGATAGGGCCCACCGGGCAGATGCAGCATGAATTCGTCGCTGAACAGCGTCACGGCGGTGTCGTTCAACTTGAGGAAGCCGGCCCATTTGAGCATGCCCGAGCGCCAGAACGGCACCGCCAGCGCGAGGCGCAGCACGAACTGGACGAGCGACGGCGTCGCAAGCGTCTGGATCAGACGATTGGCCCTGTCGACGAGCAACCAGGGCGAGGGCAGTCGGCTTTCGGTGGTCATATGTTGGTCCGTGATCATGATGGATCTCCGCAGGCGAGCGAGATGAAGGCGCCGGCTTCGATCAGTCCGGCGATGTTCGCGGCGATGTCGAATTCGGGCGCAGCGTCCAGCGCCACCGCCGCGGCCTCGCCGAGCGACCGTCCCGAGATCAGGCCGTCCGCGAACACCGCTCCGCCCGGCGGAAGGCGACGCACCGTGACGTCAAATTCGGGCCGTGTGATCAGGGCGTCCTCCGGCGTCGAGGCATCGATGTGCAGGAGTGGTGCAGCACCGTCGCGGTTGGCCGCAAAGATCGTGACGGCTGCGTATTGCGAGCGCAGGCATCGCGCGGCGGGGTGTGGAACGAACATCAGATCGGCCAAACGATCGGGCGTTACCGCCGACAGCCGGGCGGGCGACAGCGGGGCGGCATCGCGCGCATGGTAGCAATCGAGCCAGGCCCGCTCGATACGCGCGACGTGGGCGAGCCACGGCATATTTTGCGCATGCTCATAGGCTGCGATGAACTCCGGAAAGTCGCGGCCATACTCGAACAGCAGCGGCGAGGTCGGCGGATTGCTGCGAACATGGAAGCGCGCCATGGCGCGGAAGAACTCGGCGCCGGTGATGCGCTGCACCGCCGGATAGACCGCGGCCAGCGCGTCGATCAGGCTGACCGTGACGTTGTTGCGGTAGACGTCGTAACGCCGGCCGGCGGCCTTGCCGTTCGGGCCGGTCACGATTGCAGGCGTGCTGCGTGCTGGATCCAGCAGCGCCGGCGCGAACGAAGCGGCGAAGCACAAGCCGGGTTCAGGCAGCATGACGGTCTCCCGCCACTGCTGTGGACTGATGACGGTCGAGGATCGCCTGTGCGGCAAGGGCTTCCGCCTGCAGAACCGGCCAGTCCGGAATGTTGCTGTCCCATTCGATCAGCGTCGGCACAGCGCCGCGGCGCCTGATGACGATTTCGTAGAGCTTCCAGACGGCGTCCGCGACCGGGCCGTCGTGGCTGTCGATCAACAGCAGATCGCCTTCATCGTCGGCTTGCTCGGCATGGCCCGCAAGATGAATTTCCCCGACGAGCGACAGCGGGAAATCCGCGAGGTAGTCGAGCGCCGAATAGCCCTGATTGGTGGCGGAGACGAACACGTTGTTGACGTCGAGCAGCAGGGCGCAGCCGGTTCGCTCGGCAATGGCGCGGATGAAGTCAGTCTCGCGCATCGTGGATTCGCGGAAGGCGACATAGGTCGACGGATTTTCCAGCAGCAGCGGTCGCCGGATCGCCTCCTGCACCTGGTCGATATGGTCGCAGACGCAAGCCAGCGACGCCTCGGTATAGGGCAGCGGCAGCAGATCGTTGAAGAAGCTGGTCTCATGGGTCGACCACGCCAGATGCTCGGACACCAGCGCCGGCTGATAGCGCGCGACGAGGCTACGGAAGCGTGCCAGATGCGTCTTGTCGAGCCGCCGCGGTCCGCCGATCGACATGCAGACGCCATGCAGCGACAGAGGATGGTCGCGGCGGATCGCTTCCAGGGCGCGATGCGGCGGACCGCCATCGCCCATGTAATTCTCGGCGTGGACTTCGAAGAACCCACGCCGAGGTCCCGCCTCGAGGATATCAGGCAGATGCTCGGGCTTGAAGCTCGTCCCGGCAACGCCGCCGATTGGGGTTGCGAAGCGGAGCGGCATGGCTGCTGGTCGGGTCGGCTGGATCACCGTGCTCATCGTGCTGCTCCGTTCGTGCTTGTTGGCGACGTCGCGGCGGCCGTCAGACCGGCTTGAGCGAACCCTTCTTGCCGCCCGGCAGCTCGATGCTGGTGCAGGTGCCGCCCTGCACGAACTTCCAGGCGTTCCCCTGGAAATCGATGGTCGAGGTGCCCTGGCAGGTCGTGCCCGGTCCTGCGGCACAATCGTTCTGGCCCTTCAGTGCGACGCCGAAGCACTTCTCCTTCTTGGCGGCAATGGCAGCCTCGCCCTCGGCCTTGGTCAGCGGGCCGGCGGCGGCGAGGGTCGCGAGCGCGGTCGAGACGGCGCCGGCAAGGACGAGCGAGGTGACGGCATGTTTGGCAGACATCGAGATTCTCCTGTTCGAGATGGCATCGCCTGGCAGGCGACGCGCGCATGGTCTCCTTCGTTGCGCGCGCAGCCCGCGTTACGGCGAGACTGCTCACGAACCCGTGAGACCGATGGGATCGGGCGCACCGCCGGTGCGCTTGGGTCGGCATTAGCGGGCAAGCGTCCCTTGAAGGCCAATGCCTAGGGTCTATCGAGACGGTAGCCACCGGGCATTGGCGGCGCGCGTTCATTTCCTGCCAGACGTAACGGGGCGAGCGCCGGCGGCGTAGAGCAATGTCAGTGGCTCGTATGGACCGGCAGGCGAAGACAGCGATGAAGGTTGATCCCGAACGACGGCTTCATGCGATCGCTGGGCTGACGGTCAGCATCCGTCTTGCGGTGTCCGCGCTGGTCCTCGCGGCGATCCTGCTGACGGCCGCGCTCTCCAGCCTGCTCTGGTGGCGCACGGCGGAGGCGACCAGCCGGCAGCTCGCCGCGACCATCAACGAGCAGATCGTTGCGGCGGTGCGCAAGGAGGTCTCGGCCATCGTCGACGAGGCCCGCGCCGCGCACACCGCGATCCGAACGCTGTTCCTGCAGAACGTGCTCGACACCCGCGAGGCCGACAAGCGGGAATTCGTGTTCCTGTCGCAATTGCAGTCGCAGGCGACGATTTCCTGGGTCGCCTTCGGCTGGCCCGACGGCTCCTTCTTCGCCGCGCACAAGCTCGGCGATCGCCGCCTGGAGATGATGGAGATCTCGCTGACCGATCATCCGCGCCAGCGCCGCGTCGACGAATATGACGTGGTGCCCGGCGATATCGAATTCGCCAATCGCCGGTTCGAGCCCAGCGGATTCCACGTCGCCGATCAGGCCTGGTTCAAGGCGGGGCTGACCGCGGACGAGCCGCAATGGTTCAGGGTGATGGACCACCCGACCGGCGAGCGGCCGTCGATCGCGTTCGCGGGGCCGATCGACGTCTATCAGGAGCGGCAGGGCGTTCTGGCCGTCATCATCGAATATACCAGGCTTGCGCGTTTCCTGTCGCAGCTCGAGGTCGGGCGCACGGGAACTGCCTTCATCGTCGATGGAAGCGGCGAGCTCGTCGCGGCGCCGGACAAGGAGGCCGACGAACTCCATCCGGCGCGCGGCAACACGACGCTGCTGCCGCTGGCGCGCGCTGCGCTCGACAAGGCGGGCGAGGACGGCCGCAAGGAGGCCTGGCGAAGCCAGCTCACCTCCGGCGGCGCGGCCTACGAGGTTGCGCTGACGCCGCTGCCGTTTCCCGGCTGGTCGCTCGCCACCGTGATTCCGGAGGCCGAATTTCTCGGGCCGGTCGAGACGACGTTGCACCGCCTGATCCTCGGCCTCGCAATCGGCGCCGTGCTCGCGGCGCTGGCCTCGGCGATGCTGGCGCGGTCCGTCATCGCCGCGCCGCTATCGCGTGTCGTCGGCGAGCTTCGCCACGTCGAGGCTTTCGCGCTGGAGCAGGTCCGCCGCCACCCCTCGCGGCTCAAGGAAATCGCAAGCCTGTCGGGAGCGATCGCCGAGATGGCGGCCGGATTGTCCGCCTTCCGCAAATTCATCCCGGCCGATCTCGTCCGTGGCCTGCTGCGCCAGGGCGTCGAGGCGCGGCCCGGCGGCAGCGTCCAGGAGCTCAGTGTGATGTTCATCGACATTGCCGGCTTCACCGGGCTGTCCGAGCGGCTGGGCGATCGTGTGGTGCCGCTGCTGTCGCGCTATCTCGACGTCACCTCGGAGATCATCGTCGCCAATGGCGGCACCATCGACAAGTTCATCGGCGATGCCGTGATGGCGTTCTGGGGTGCGCCGCAGCCGCAACGCGACCACGCCGCGCGATGCTGCCGCGCGGCGCTCGCTTGTCGCAGGGCGATCGAAGCATCGGGCCTCGCCGACGATCTCGGTCAGCCGCTCCAGATCCGGATCGGCATCAATTCGGGCCGGATGCTGGTCGGCAATATCGGCTCGGAGTTGCGGCTGAACTATACCGTGATCGGCGATGCCGTGAATGTCGCCAGCCGGCTCGAAGGCGCCAACAAATCCTATGGCACGCAGATCCTGATCGGCGAGGCGACCGAACGCCTGGCGCGCGGCGCCGTCATCACGCGGGAGGTCGACAGCATCGCGGTCTACGGACGGGAGGAGGGACTTTCCGTCCACGAACTGGTCGGGATCGCGGACGAAGACGCCATCGACGGAGAGGCGATCGGCTGGATCGGGGATTACGAGCGCGGCCTTGCCTGCTATCGCGCGCGGCGGTTCGCCGATGCGCTCGGCGATTTCGAGGCCGTGCTGAAACGCCGCGGCCACGATCGTCCCGCCGAGCTGATGCGCGACCGCTGCAAGCAGCTCGCATCGGCCGCGCCCGACCCCGCCTGGCGGGCCGTGGCGACACTGGCGTCGAAATAGCGGCGTCCGAGTCCGGGACATCTGGCGTTCTAATCGCGTTTGTCCGCGCATCTCGCATCAGGCTCTTGAGCCCGCCGGGCGTCTATAGTAGGAACTGCGTGGGTCTGCAGTTCACCCAGGCGTCACCGTCCCGCGAGGGAAGCTAAACCTGCAAGGCTCAATCGTACCGACACCAAACCTCGTGCCGCGTCGTAAGCCGGTGACCTCCGACAATCCATCTGTGGATCGGCACATCGAGGATTGGTCATGACCAGAACCCCCGTTGAATTCGTTGCGGGCGACATCTCCGCGCTCGCGAAATCTCTGCGCGCCCAGCTTCTGGAGCGCACGTCGCCGCCCGGTCACGTCGAGCTGCTCAACATTCTTGCACGTGCGACAGGGCACAGGAACTATCAGCATTTCCGCGCGCGTGCGGTCGGCACTGCCGTGGATGACCGCGGCACGCCCGCACCACAAGTCGATGCGGTCGATCTGAAGCGCGTGCAACGCGCGGCGCGCCATTTCGACGACCACGGCAGGCTGTTGCGCTGGCCGGCCCGCCACAGCCTGCAGCAGCTGAGTCTCTGGGTGCTGTGGGCCGGCTTTCCGCCGCGGAGCAGTCTGGCCGAGGCGGAAGTGAAGACGCTGCTGAACCGTCAGCACGCTTTCGCCGATGATGCCTTGCTTCGCCGCGCGCTGTGCGATCACGGCATGGTCTCACGAACGGCCGACGGGCGCGCGTATCGCCGGATCGAGCGTCGGCCGCCGACGGAGGCGGCAGCGCTTTTGCGTCATCTCAAGGCCAGCGCACCCGGGCGAGCGGAAGCCGCAACATGACCGCAATTCCGGACGCATTGCCGCCCGCCGGGCGAACGCGCTTCCCTGCATCGCCATCGCATCGAGGACCGCCATGAAGGCAACACTGCTCAGATCTGAAGACTACACCCGCTCGCCATGGAAGAACGGCGGCGGCATCTTCACCGATATCGCGGACGCTCATCGGGCCGATGCGCCGCAGAAGAATTGGGATAGCATGCTCTGGCGTTTTGCGAGCACGCCGATCGTGGCGCCCGGTCCCTTCTCCCATATGCCGGGCATCGACCGCTTGCAGATGGTGGTCGGTGGGCGCGGGCTGGTGCTCAAGGCTCCGGGCCAGGAATTCGACGAGCGTGAACCTTTTACGACCGTGCGCTTCACCGGCGAGCTCGAGATTGTGACGGAGCTTCACGCCGGGCCGGTCGAGGTCGTCAACCTGATGGCGCGGCGCGGCGTCGTGGAGATCGAGCTTGAAGCGCTCAGGGAAGCCGGCGATCGACCGTTGCATGCCGGCACGCATCTGGTTTACGCAGCGCACGGCGATTGCCGCATCCGCCTCGATGGTGAGGATTTTGCCATCCCCGGCAACGGCACGCTCAGGATCGAAATGACCGAGACATCGAGGCTCGCGCTCGTTTCGGGTCTGGTGGTGCTGGGGTCGATCCGGATCGTCGGCTAAGGGGCGATAGCCCCGACCGGCCGATGCGTACAATCCATGCAACTGGCTAGGTTGACGCGGCGGAGCCGGGGCACGATATCTGCCCTGATGCAGACCGCCGTGAAGGGCAGGACATGACCGCGCAAGACAACCACGCCACGCAGGCCGACGGTGTCGTCGACTGGCTGACCAACGGCACGCGCGACGAACGCTTCATCGACAATATCTTCGCCGACATGTGCATCCGTCTGCAGCAGGCGGGCATTCCGCTGAAGCGGTCGACGCTGCATGTCCTGATCCACCATCCGCAATGGCTTGGCGCCCGGTTCATGTGGTCCGACGGCATGCGCGAGGCGGAGATCGCGCGGGTGGATTATGACGTCCGCGAGCGGTCCGAATTCATTGGCAGTCCCGCCAACGAAATGCAGGACGGCGCCAGCGAGGTGCGCGAGAATCTCGAGCGCGATCCCTCGCTCGGCCGCAAGCACGCCCTCTACGACGAGATGCGCGAAAAGGGCCTGACCGACTATGTGGCCTGGCCGCTCTACCACACGCTCGGCAAGCGGCATCTCATCACCTTCGCGACCGACCGTCCCGGCGGCTTCGAGGATTCGCATATTGCTGCGCTCAAGAAGCTGCTGCCGGTGCTGGCGCTGGTCAGCGAGATCCGCATCAAGAACCGGTTGGCGCGCACGCTGCTGGAGACCTATGTCGGCTCCCATGCCGGCCAGTTGATCCTCGCCGGTGCCACCAGGCGCGGCAGCGGCACGACCGTGCGCGCCGCGATCATGATCTGCGACCTCAGGGATTTCACCAAGATCTCCGACAATTGGCCGCGCGACGACGTCATCGATCTGCTCAACGATTATTTCGACGCGATGTCCGAGCCGATCGCGCGGCACGGCGGCGAGATCCTGAAATTCATCGGCGACGGCCTGCTCGCCATCTTCCCGCTTCATGAGCCCGATGCCTGCGCGAACCTGCTCCACGCCGTGACCGAAGCCCGTCAAGCCATGACCGCGCTGAACGAGCGGAAGAATGCGACCAGCCGCGCGCCGCTGAATTACGGCATCGGCGTCCATGTCGGCGATGTCATGTACGGCAATATCGGCTCAACCAGCCGGCTCGACTTCACCGTGATCGGCCCCGCCGTCAACATGGCCTCCCGCCTCGAAGCCCTCACCAAGAAGCTCGGTCGAACGGTGCTGCTGTCACGCGACTTTGCGGAGCTGGTGGAGGAGAAGTTCGAGCTGGAGCACGTCGGCAAGCACGAGGTCCGCGGCTTCAGCGATCCGATCGAGCTGTTCGCGTATCACGGGTAGGGCGACTGCCTCACCCAGGACGAATTGCCAGCGGCGCATCTATTTGCGGTTCGCTCCGGTGGAGCCCGAGTTCGGCATCGCCTGCTGGCCGCCCTGGGTTTGCCTTGGGTCGTTGTCCCCCGGCCGCGTCGTTGTCGATTTGGCCGGTGCGCTGGCGCCGCCGCTATTGTTGTCCGATGAGGTATTGAGGCCCGAAGCTCCTGCTCCGGTCGTGCCGCCCGTCCCGGTCGAATTGATGCTCGACCCGGTCCTGGAGGTACCCGCGCCGCCTTGCGCGAACGCGGAGGGAGGCGATGCGAGAGCCGCAACGAGCCCTGCGAGAACAAGCACTTTCATGTCCGCTCCTCTTGCTTCGGTCAAGCAGCCCCGGCTCTCGGTCCAGGGGGCGGAGGTCGAGCCGAGGCCGCCATTCGCCGGAATTGTCGGACCCCGGTGCAGGCCAATGCTCAGGACCGCGCGGTCGTTCCAATCTGGGACGGCACGCCCATCACGCCTACGCGGACCAACGATCCTGCTCTTCCTGGTGCGCGTGCTCGTTCAGACGTTCGGCGATCTGGTCCGCAATCTTGTCCGACTCCGCCGAGGCGACGGGCTCGCCCTTGCGTGTCCTGAGTTTGTCCTTGTCGGCCTCGATCGGGAAGTCGTCAGGCTTCAGTCCATCATCCTTGCCCATGGCGCGCCTCACTGCATCTCATGTCGGAAGAACACGTCTGGAGGCTGATCGTTGCTTGGACAAGAGAATCTTCCGACCGACGAATGGACGGGCGGCTCGCGTTTGGGCGTTGTCAGCATGATCCCGATGTCAGGCGCCGCCGGCAGCCCTGGCAAGCCCCTATTGCCGATGCAGGATTGTACGAATAGGCTTCCGCCCCGAAGACGCCCAAAGGGTCTTTCAAATCGGCCGCACGTTCATGCCCAAATTCCTTCGCATCGGAGTCCTGCAGTCCAACGTATCCGGCTACACGTCGAAGGCGTGGTGCGTTCGGCGCGTCGGCTCGGCGGTGTTCCTGAAGTGGGGTGCCGTGGAGGTGCAGGGCGCCGGCGATGGGCGAAGGGTCTACTGGACGCGACTGCCGCAGGAGAAGACAGTTCGCTGCGGCACGACGCAGCGCGCCCAGGACTACGCCAAAGCGGCTATCGCCCGGCGCCGCAGCCACCGCTACGAACCGCTGGCCGGGCCGATAGCGCTCCGGCCCCGATCCGGCGAGCGGAGCGCGGAGCTCAAGCAGGCACTCGCCACCATCCTGATCGTCGATATCGTCCGCTCCACCGAAAAGGCGGCAAAGCTAGGCGATGCCCGGTGGACCAAGGTCATGGGCCACTATTACGCGGCCGTGCGCAAGGAGCTGAAGAGTACGCGTGGCAAGGAAGTGGTGACGACCGGCGACGGCGTGCTGGCGACATTCAAGGCGCCGGCTTCCGGCGTCCGTTGCGCGACTGCGATCCAAAAGGCCGTGCGCACGCTGGGGCTCGACATCAGGGTCGGGCTGCATGCGGGCGAGTACAGTGTGAGCGGAGGCGAGATGGTCGGTCTCGCGTTTCACATCGGCACGCGCGTCGCCGCCAAAGCGCGCGCCGGCGAAGTCCTGGTCTCGAGCGCAGTCAAGGACCTGATGGCGCAGTCGGAGATCCGGTTCCGCGATCACGGCGTGCATCAGCTCAAGGGCGTGCCGGAGCGGTGGCGGCTGTTTCGGGTGGAGGATTGAGGGGATTGCGGCCTATCCGTTCGGATCGGTCCGGTCGCATCTCGGGCATCGCCCGTCCGCGGCGGCGGCGAGTTGGTGGCCGATCTCTTCCCTGAGAGCGTCCGCCTCGAAGGCCGTGCCGTCGCTCCTGAGGATTCGCTTGGCGCGTTCGTAGGCATGGCTCTCGGCGGCGTCGTCGCCGACGCGGACGATCACCTCATCGTGGAAAGGGCAGATCGTGGTCGCACGGGTGGTTTCGAGCGCGTAGCGCACCACTGCGGTCAGATCGTCGATGTTGGCGGATATCATGGCTGCTCTCCTGATCGTGGCGGTCCCGATGGTGGCCCGTTTCCGGCGGAGGTCGTACCGTACGGCCGTGTTGGTCGGGTCAGGCGACAAGGACGACGTCAATCAGCGTCGGCTTCCTTGAAGCGCCGAGGCCGATTGCGTGTTCTGTTCAGGGCTGCGCCATCTCAACCCGCGGTTCTTGCCCTGGTTCCAACGAAGCCGCTCGTCCGGAGCCGGCTCCTGGTCGCGGTCGGTCGGTGCCCGTCTTGCGAAGCGGTGCCCGGAGTGCCTAGGAGTCCGGGCTCCGCTTCGTTCGGCACCGGAGCAGGAGCGCCCGATGTCATGCAGAGCATAGGCGTGGGCAGACCGTTCGCCTTGACCCATCTCAAACACGGGGAAGGCCCCTAAGGAATCATCCGCAATTTCGCCGGCCGCGGTTCGGGCGCATCAATAAGGACATGCAGCGCCAGATCCTCTTCAGGTGCCCGCGCACCGGCATGAACGTCCAGCATCGGATCGATGACGCGCGGCCCGAGAGTTTCGAGCCGGCGGACAGCTATGTGTCCGTGAGGTGCCCGGCCTGCATGTCGCTGCACTTCGTCAACAGTACGACCGGCAAGCTGCTGGGCGAGCGAAGCGCGCAGCCTGTCTCCATGCCGCGTTCCGCCTGATCGGTTCCGTCGATTGTGCTGCGACGTGGCGGGCAACCGTCAATGGATCGCGGCGTATATGGGCGGGCGCCGAGCGCCGGTGATGACGTTCGGCCGCAACCAGGCCCGGCAGGCGGCCAGCCCGCGTGTTCTATTTCTCGACCGCCCCCGACCAGTCCTTGAAGCCGCCGACGTTATAGACCTTCTCGTAGCCCATATCCTTCAGCACCTTGCCCGCCAGCGCCGACCTGCCGCCGGACGCGCAGTAGAGAATGACGGACTTGCTCTTGTCGAACGCCTTGTCGTGATAGGGTGACTCCGGGTCCGCGCGAAACTCCAGCATCCCGCGCGAGACGTGCACGGCCCCGCGATCTTGCCGCTGGCCGCAACCTCCGGCGCATCGCGAACGTCGACGACCAGCGTGTTGCCGTTCTTGATCATGTCAGTGGCCTGTTCCGACGTGATCTTGGGCACCGCCGCATTGGCGGCTTCGAGCATTTGCTTGACGCTGGTTGGCATGTTTTGTCTCCGTTGGTGGCCTCGCGGGGAGGATAGCACATTGGCCGCGCTTCGCCTCCTTCTGTTGGAGGAGCGTGCTCTGCTTGATCATGCGCTCATTCTGCGCCCAATATCGCCCGGGCCAGCTCCGACGGGTTCTCGACAGCCGAGAAGTGGCCGGTATTCCTCAGCGTCACCATCTGCGCGTTGGGAATGAGAGACCGTGTGCGCTCGCGCTCGTCGGGCCGGGACCAATCGCTGTCGCCATAGATGAGCGTCACCGGCGCCGCGATCTGCCAATAATAGTCGCGGGCCTGGCTCCAGGATCGCCATCCGGCCAACACCTTGCGTGCGGCCCGCTTGTATCCCGCGCGATGGGCCACCTTGTCGAACTCGGCGAGCAGATCGGCCGGCAGCTTGCGCGGGTCGTGATATCCGCCGCCCATGATCTTGCCGAGAACGATTTTGTTTTCGAGCGACGCGTTGATCGCGCCGAGCACCGGCACTTGCAGGCTTCCGATGATGAAGTTCGCGAGCCAGTTGCCACGTCGAAGTCCGTCGCCATAGCGGGTCTCGTAATCGTAGGGATTGATTGCAAAGACCCGCTTCACCCTCTGCGGAAGTGACGCCGCCACCGTGAGAGCCAATGCGCCCCCGATCGACTCGCCGACGAGCGTGACATCCGAGAGGTCTAGCTCCTCGAGGAAACGTATCAGCGCCTGCCTGAAATAGGGTTCGTTGAAGCTTGCGTCCGGATCGATCGGCGAGTGTCCGTGGCCGGGCAGATCGATGGCGTATACCGTGTGCGATCCTGCGAGCAGAGGCGCAAGGCTGCGGAAATACTCGAGCTGCGTCCGGATCGTATGGAGGAGGAGCAGCGGAGGCCCGCTGCCGGTCTTGTGAAAACGCACACTGAGCCTCTCCGATAATTTGAGCAAGCTCGGCCCGGCTTCGCTCACGTCAAGCATCCGGTCTCTCCATGTTTCGAGGGGGCCGTCGTTCAAGCCGCGGCGGCTTCACGGACCAGCGCGGCCGCGGCATCGAGAAGGGCCCGTGCGAGGTCTGTGTCGTTGACCGCGCGCGCCAGCGTTACGGCGCCCACCATCGTCGCGAGAATGGCCATGGCCTTGTCTCTCGACCCCTTGCCGCCGTCCTTGGCGATGAAGCGGCTGAGCACGTCGAGATGGGCCTTGATGCCTGCTTCGAACTCGGCCTTGACGTCGGGACCCTGCCGGGCGGCATCCGAGCCGAGGGCCACGATCGGACATCCGTCCATTCTCTCTTCGCGATGATCTGCGCTGAGATAGAATCCGATCACTGCGCTGAGCGGATCGTCAGGATTGCGCGCGGCCGCGTCCGACCATCGGGTGGAAGCGCTCTCCAACGCTCGCTTGGAGGCCTCGACCGCCAAGTCCTCCTTGGACGCGAACTGCTTGTAGAAGGCGCCCTGGGTGAGCCCGGCCCCTTCCATCAGATCCTTGAGCCCAATGCCGTCAAAGCCGCGCTCCCTGAAGAGGCGACTTGCCACATTGATCACGGTTTGGCGGTTCTCCGCGGCTTGAACGCGACTGACGCGCATCATGCTCCTCCATTTGGATTTCAGTCGAAATCTATGCCCAATATAGATTTCGAACGACATCTATCAAGTTGCCGTCGGACGACGCGGTGGTTTCCTGAGATCACGTTTCCGTCAGGACGCAAATTTAGATTGCGATCGAGCGCTAAGTCAATATAGAGTTCGAACGAAATCTAAATTCCAGAGGAGACCGTCATGAAGAGGGGAATTGCCGTTTTGGCCGGTATTATGATCCCGGCGGGGGTGGCCACGTTCGTCAGTCTTGGCATTTTCGCCCCCAACGCCTCTGCCGTGAGCGACCCGAGACAGGAGCCGCCGATGGTCAGCCTGGCGACGGCCACGCGGGTGAGCGGATCCGACCGCGGGTTCACGGGCACCATCGGCGCGCGGGTGGAGAGCAATCTCGGCTTTCGCGTCGCCGGCAAGATCGTCGAGCGGCTGGTGAATGTCGGTGAGCAGGTCAAGGCCGGGCAGCCGCTGATGCGGATCGACGAGACCGACCTCCGCCTTGCGCTCGCGGCGAAGCGCAACGCTGTCGCCGCAGCGCGCGCGGTCGTCGTGCAGACCGATGCGGATGAGCGTCGATACGCCAACCTGGTCAACGACGGATGGACGTCCAAGCAGCGCTACGAGCAGGCGAAGGCCGCCTCGGATACAGCCAAGGCCCAGCTCGCCGCGGCCGAAGCCGAGGCCGGGGTCGCGGAAAATCAGGCGACCTATTCTGTGCTGGTGGCAGACGCGGACGGCACGGTCACGCAAACGCTTGGCGAGCCCGGCCAGGTGGTCTCGGCCGGCCAGACCGTCGTTCGGCTCGCGCAGTCCGGGCCTCGCGAAGCCGTGGTGGCGCTTCCCGAAACGATCCGGCCGGCGATCGGCTCGCTCGCCGAGGCTAGCCTATATGGCAGCGATGGACGCCGTTACGCGGCGCATCTGCGCCAATTGTCGAACTCTGCCGACGCGCAGACCCGGACCTACGAGGCCCGCTATGTGCTCGGCGGCGAGGCGGCAGCAGCACCACTCGGCGCGACAGTCACCATTCGGCTCGCAAGCCAGGACAGTCAGTCGGAAGTCCAGGTGCCGCTCGGCGCCGTGCTCGATGATGGCAGGACCACCGGCGTCTGGGTGTTCGATAGCGCCAGCTCGACCGTACACTTTCGCCCCATCAAGCTTCTGCGCGTGACCAGCGAAGCGGCAATCATCTCTGGATCGAGCTCCAGTGACCCCATTGTGTCCCTCGGCGCTCACCTCCTGCACGAGGGCGCTCGCGTCAGGACCGTCACTGACGGCGGGAGCAAATCATGAGCTTCAATCTCTCCGCGGTCGCCGTTCGCGAGCGGGCCGTGAGCCTGTTCTTCATCATGCTGCTGGCGGCCGCAGGCGCCTACGCCTTCTTCATGCTCGGACGGGCCGAGGACCCGTCCTTCACCATCAAGACGCTCACGGTTACCACGGTCTGGCCGGGTGCGACGGCACGCGAGATGCAGGACCAGGTCGCCGAACCCCTGGAGAAGCGGATTCAGGAGCTGACCTGGTACGACCGGGTCGAGACGACCACGCGGCCGGGTTATGCCTACATGACGGTGACGCTGAAGGACAGCACGCCGCCATCGAGCGTGCAGGAAGAGTTTTATCAGGCGCGCAAGAAGCTCGGGGATGAAGCGCGCAAGCTGCCGGCCGGCGTGCTCGGCCCCTTCGTCAACGACGAATATTCGGACGTGAGCTTCGCACTCTATGCCCTCAAGGCGAAGGGCATGCCGATGCGTGAGCTCGCCAGGAAGGCGGAAGTGATCCGCCAGGACCTGCTGCACGTGCCCGGCGTCAAGAAGATCAATATCTTCGGCGAACGTCCCGAGCAGATCTTCGTGGAGTTTTCCTATCCCAAGCTGGCAACGCTCGGCGTGTCGGCACAGGATATTGTTGCCGCCCTTCAGCGGCAGAATACGGTGACCCCGGCGGGCTCGATCGACACAAGCGGGCCGCAGGTCTTCATCCGGGTCGACGGCGGTTATGACAGCGTGCAGGCGATCGCCGACACGCCGATCGTTGCGGCGGGACGAACCTTGAAGCTGTCCGACATCGCCGAGGTCCGTCGCGGCTATGAGGATCCTCCCACCTACATCATCCGGCACCAGGGTGAGCCCACGATCATGCTCGCGGCGGTGATGCAGGAGGGCTGGAACGGCCTGGCGCTCGGCAAGGCGTTGGAAGAGAGGTCCGCTGCCATGGCGCGGACACTGCCGCTCGGGATGACGCTCGACAAGGTGACCGACCAGGCCGTGAACATCACCTCCGCGGTCGACGAGTTCATGATCAAATTCGCAATGGCGCTCGCAGTGGTGCTGCTGGTCAGCCTGCTCAGCCTCGGCTGGCGCGTGGGAATCGTCGTGGCCGCAGCGGTCCCTCTGACGCTGGCCGTCGTGTTCCTCATCATGCTCGAGACGGGCCGGTTCTTCGACCGCATCACGCTCGGTGCTCTCATCCTCGCGCTTGGCCTTCTCGTGGACGACGCCATCATCGCCATCGAGGTGATGGTGGTGAAGATGGAAGAGGGCATGGACCGCCTCAGTGCGGCGGCCTACGCATGGAGCCACACCGCGGCGCCGATGCTCTCGGGCACACTGGTGACGATCGCGGGATTCCTGCCGGTTGGTTTCGCGCGCTCGACGGCCGGCGAATATGCCGGCAACATCTTCTGGGTTGTCGGGTTCGCTCTCATCGTCTCCTGGATCGTTGCGGTGATCTTCACGCCTTATCTTGGCGTCAAGATGCTGCCCGCGATCAAGCCCATCGAGGGTGGCCACCACGCGATCTACAACACGCCGAACTACCGGCGTTTGCGGGGGCTCATCACCTTCGCCGTGCGCCACAAGTTTCTGACCTGCAGCCTCGTCGTGATCGCTTTCGCGCTGTCCGGCCTCGGCATGGGCGCGGTCAAGCAGCAGTTTTTCCCGACGTCGGATCGCCCCGAGGTTCTCGTCGAGGTTCGCCTGCCGGAGGGCACCAGCATCGAGACGACGACCGCCGCCGTCGAGAAGCTCGAAGGCTGGCTGCATGATCAGCCCGAGGCGAAGATCGTCACCAGCTATGTCGGTCAGGGCGCGCCCCGCTTCTTCTTCGCGATGGCGCCGGAGCTCCCCGATCCGGCCTTTGCCAAGATCGTCGTGCTGACGCCTGACGCCGAGGCGCGCGAGGCTTTGAAGCAGCGCCTCCGGAGCGCGGTCTCACACGGCCTTGCCCGGGAAGCGCGCGTGCGCGTCACCCAGCTCGTCTTCGGACCCTACACGCCGTTCCCGGTGGAGTTTCGGGTGATGGGCCCCGATCCCGCGAAATTGTATGCGCTCTCTGAAAAAGCCGTCGAGGTCATGCGTGGCGTTCCCGACGTGCGACAAGCCAATCGCGATTGGGGCAATCGCACACCCGTGCTCCGCTTCATTCCAGATCAGGATCGGCTGAACCTCATCGGCCTCTCGCCGGCGGAAGTCGGGCGGCAGCTCCAGTTCCTCCTGACCGGCATCGCCGTCACGCAGGTCCGCGAGGACATTCGCAATGTCCCGATCGTGGCGCGCAGCGCCGGCGGCGAGCGGCTGGATCCGGCGCGGCTGGCCGACTTTTCACTGACGAGCCGGGACGGCCGTCTGATCCCGCTCGACCAGATCGGCCATTCGGAAGTCCAGCTCGAAGAGCCGATCCTGAAGCGCCGCGATCGCACGCCGGTCATCACGATTCGTTCGGACATCAACGAGGCGACCCAGCCTCCCGAGGTCTCCAAGGACATCATGAAAGCGCTTCAGCCGCTGATCGCATCGCTTCCGGCCGGCTATCGCATCGAGACCGGCGGCTCGATCGAGGAGGCGACGAAGGCCAATGACGCGCTGGCGACCATCTTTCCCGCCATGATCGCCGCAACGCTGATCGTCATCATGCTTCAGGTCAGATCATTCTCGATGATGGCCCTCGTCATGCTGACCGCACCGCTTGGTCTCGTCGGCGTCGTCCCTGCGTTGCTGATCTTCAACCAGCCGTTCGGATTCAACGCGATCCTGGGACTGATCGGACTGGCCGGGATCCTGATGCGCAATACCCTGATCCTGACCGAACAGATCAAGGAGAACCGCGCGGCGGGCCTCGACGATTACCACGCCGTCATCGAAGCCACGGTGCAACGCACGCGGCCCGTGATCCTGACCGCGCTTGCCGCCGTGCTGGCGTTCATCCCCCTCACACACTCCGTCTTCTGGGGATCGATGGCCTATACCTTGATCGGCGGCACGGCCGTCGGCACGGTGTTGATCCTGCTCTTCCTGCCCGCGCTCTATGCCGCGTGGTTCCGCATCAAGCCGACCGCGGATGAGAGCCCTGAGAGCGCGACGGACAAACCGGAGTTGCGAACGGCAATGGCTGCGGAGTAGGCGATCTGATCAGCTCGCGAGGAGCCTGGCGTCTTCCGATCGCAGCAAGAGAGCTTCGATCCGAACGGTGTCTCGAACGCTCAAGCGGCGTAACGCAGCGCCGCCTTCGCCCTCAGGGCTTCGGCGCGGCAGCCCCGCGGAACACAGTGGCCGTCTCAATTAGTCTCTGCGGAGACCCCACACTCTAACCCCTTCTGGCACGTCTAGATTTTGCAAGTTGGGGCGTCACCAACCTGCCTTCGGTTCAGTAGCACGCAGCCATCAATCCAAGTGGTGGGTACTGCCGATCGATTGCCACTAGCTCATCCCGCATCTGTACGATGATCCAATCCCGGATCTCAGCAGCGATCGGGCGCATCGGCCGGTTGCGCGGCGGCAGGAATTCGCACACGCGGCGCGTGGTGGTCAGGCGGTCGGATGCCGGCACAAGCGCGCCGGTGAGCAGCCAGTGCGAGGCGACCGTCAACCATCCGAGCGCGATGCCCTGGCCGAGCAGGGCGGCCTGCACCACGACGGCATAATCGGTGAAGCTCAGCGCCTTGGCCGCGCCGCGGCGTCCGGTGAGGAGCGATGCGTAATCCGCGGCCCAGTCGCCCGGCGTCTCGGCGAGGCGGATGATGGTGTTGCTCTCGGTGGGATCGGTTTCCCCGAGATAGGTTGGGCTGCACATCGGCAGCATGACTTCCTTCATCACGAGCGTGCCGCCCGACGACGGCTCGTCGCGATCGCGAAAGCGCATGCCAAGATCGACATTCTCCACAGGGCCGCGCAACGCGCCGGAGATGAGCTGGAAGCGCAGATCGACCTCGGGAAACTGCTTCTGCAGCTTGTCGATGCGCGGCATCAGCCAGTGCGTGGTGAAGGCGGAGGACACCGACAGCGTCACCGTCTCGGTGCCCTTGCGGCGGCGCTCGATCTCGACCAGTCCGGTCTCGATGCTGCGAAAGCCTTCGAGCACGCGGCGATACAGAAGCTCGCCTTCCTCGGTGAGCACCGCGCGGCCCGCCTTGCGATCGAACAGGCGGACGCCGAGATGCTCCTCGAACTGGCCGAGCATGCGGCTCACCGCGGGTTGCGTGACGTTCAATTCAGCGGCTGCGGCCGTGAAGCTGCCGTTGCGCGCCGCTGCGTCAAAGACGAAGAGGGCGTTGCTGGAGGGCAGCATCCGGCGTAGCTCAGGCATAACGTCATGTTATGAGCGCGGTGAGAATTTGGCAATTGCCGAGTTTTGCCAAGTCTGGTGTCATTGGCATGACAGCCTAAAGACAGGGCTTACGGGAGAAGAGATGGTGCGGTGCACGCTTCGAGCGTGAGTGCGTCAACTCCCCTGTCTATAAAGCAGGCTTATGGCGTGCAGTGAGGCACGCCATTGCAGGGACGAGGCGAGGTCGATCGTTGGACAAACGAGCGGAAAGCGTCGAGATCAGATCCGCGAGCAAGGCCTATGGCCCGGTTCGCGCCCTCGATGACGTCTCCCTCAATGTCGGCGCCGGCGAGTTCGTCTCGCTGCTCGGTCCCTCCGGTTCCGGCAAGACCACGCTGCTCGGCATTTTGGGCGGCTTCATCATCCCGACGTCGGGCGCAATTCTCTTCGGTGGTCGCGACGTCACCTGGATGCCGCCGCACAAGCGCGATATCGGCGTGGTCTTCCAGAACTACGCGCTGTTCCCGCATATGAGCGTCGGCGAGAACGTCGCCTTCCCCTTACGTGCACGGCGTCTGCCGAAGGTGATCTGGCCCGATAAGGTGCGCGCGGCGTTGTCGATGGTCGGCCTTGCCGGCTACGAGGAGCGCGGCATCGCGCAACTCTCCGGCGGCCAGCGCCAGCGCGTCGCGCTCGCGCGCGCGATGATCTTCGAGCCGCGGCTGATCCTGATGGACGAGCCGCTCTCGGCGCTGGACAAGCAGCTGCGCGAGACCATGCAGATCGAGCTGCGCGCGCTGCACAAGCGCATCGGTGCCACCATCATCTACGTCACCCACGACCAGCGCGAGGCGCTGACCATGAGCGACCGCGTCGCGGTGATGAAGGACGGCCGCCTGATCCAGATCGACGAGCCCGAGCGGCTGCACGATCATCCCGCCGACTCCTTCGTCGCAAGCTTTATCGGCGAGGCCACGATGCTGCCGGTGCGCCGCGTCGACGCCTCCAGCGTCGCGCTCGGCAACGCGCTGCTGCGCAGCGCCCGCGCCATTCCCACAGGCGATGCGCTGATGCTGGCCGTGCACAGCGAAAAACTGCTGATCGACGATGGCGCGCAGGATGCCGCCTGCAACCGGCTCACGGCTACGGTCACCGACATCGTTTATCAGGGCGAGAGCCTGCGCATCTTTCTGGCGCTTGCCGACGGCGTCGCGCTCAGCCTGCGACAGCCGAGCTATCACCAGGCCTACAGCCGCATTCCGCCACTCGGCGGCAGCCTCACCGTCACCCTTCACCCCGAGGACACCATCATCGTGCCCCGGGTGGACTGAACCCTAGCCTGTCTAACCTGAGAGAAAAACGACATGTCGACCCAAGCCGCGTTCAGCAATTTCAAGGTCCTCACCTTCGACGTCGTCGGCACCTTGATCGATTTCGAAACCGGCGTGATCAACGCAGTGCGCAAAATCTCGGGCAAAACGCCGGCCGAGCTCAGCGACGATCAGATTTTCGAGCCCTACAAGCGCGGCCGCGACATGCACTACGAGCGCTCGAGCGAGGCGATGTTCCACGTCTATCGCCATCTCGCCAAGGAGCTCGGCCTGCCGTCTGACGACGCGTCGTGCGATGTCTTCCAGCTCTCGGTGCTGCGCTGGGGACCATTCGTGGACTCAGTCGAAGCACTGAAGCGCTTGCGCACGAAATTCCGGCTGGTGGCGATGACCAATGCGGACCGCGTCGCGCTCTCGTGTTACGCGCATGCGCTCGGCAATCCCTTCGACGACACCGTCTGCGCCGACGACACCGGGGTGGCAAAGCCCAATCCAGAGTTCTTCGCTTACAACAAGGGGCGTCAGTCCGCCTTCGGCTACAAGCAGTCCGACATTCTGCATGTCGCGCAGAGCCAGTACCACGACATCGGCATCGCGCGGAAGCTGGGCTACAAGGTGTGCTGGATCGAGCGCCGCCAGGGCATTGCCGGTTTTGGCGGCACGCCCGCGGTGGAGACGCTAACCAAGCCGGACTTCCATTATCCGACCTTGAAGGCACTGGCCGACGCAGCGATCGGGCCGGCGGCATAAATCCATGAGCGCGGGCATGACACGGGACTGGAGCGCGCAGCCATCGGTCAACTCGCTGTGGGAAGCCACGGCGGAGCCGGCGCGCGATTGTCCCGTGCTGTCGGGCGAGCATCAGGCCGATGTGGTGATCATCGGCGCGGGCTATACCGGGCTCTCCGCCGCGCACCATATCGCCAAGAGCGGGCTCGCACCGATCGTGCTCGAGGCCAACCGCCCCGGCTGGGGCGCGAGCGGGCGCAACGGTGGCGTGATCACCGCAAAGTTTCGCCTGTCGTTCCGTGAGATCGACGCCGTGCACGGCCGCGCGATGGCAAAGCGCATGTACGAGATCGCTCATGAATCGACCGACATGGTCGAGGAGCTGGTGTCCGAATTCGGTATCACCAGCGCAAATCTGACGCGCACCGGCCAGGTCAAGGCTGCCCACAACGAGACGACGCTCAAGGCGGCAATCGACGAAGCCAACTGGATGACGCGCGAGATGGGCTCCGCCGAGGTCCGCATCCTCGACAGAAGCGGCGTGCGCGAGGAGACCGGCTCCGACATTTTCGTCGGTGGCGTGCTCAATCCCGGCTCGGGCGGGATCCATCCGCTGAACTATCTGCGCGGCCTCGCCGATGGCGTGGCGCGCCGCGGTGTTCCGATCTTCCAGGAATCTCCGGTCGTCAAGCTGCGGCGCGAGAATGGCGGCATCGTCGCCGAGACGCCGCAAGGCGCGGTGCGCGCGAAACAGGCGATCATCGCGACCAACAGCTATTCGGATTTGACCGGCGCGACCGCGGATCTGCAGCGCACGCTGATCCCGTTCCGCAGCGCCATGGTGGCGACCGAGCAGCTGCCGCGCAATCTCGCTGGAAAGCTGATGCCGACGGGACGGACCTACACCGAGACCAAGCGCATGATGCGCTGGTTCCGCATGGTCGACAATCGCGTGATCTTCGGCGGGCGCGGCGCATTCGGCAAGCAGGATTCCCAGGCCGCGTTCGACGCGCTGCGCAAGGCGATGGTCAGCATCTTCCCTGATCTGGCCGAGGTCCCGCTCGCATACAAATGGTCGGGCCTCGTCGCGATGACGCTGGACTCGGTGCCGCATATCGGCCGGCTCGACGACCGCACGCTGGTCTCGCTGGGCTACAACGGAGCAGGTGTGGCGATGTCGAGCCTGATGGGCCGCTATCTCGCCGCCTTCGTGCGCGGCGAGAGCCCCGACGTCGGCCTGCTCGATGTCAGTCGCATGAAGACCATTCCGTTCTATCCGCTGCGCGAGCCCGCCGTGCGCATGGTCGCCGGCTGGTACCAGTTTCTGGATGCGATCGGTCAGTGAGAAGTCTTTGGAGGAGGCGAGGATGACGATGAAGCAGAAGTTTGGACTGGGCTGCGCGCTGCTGGGCGCAATCGGATTGACCAATGCGGCCGATGCCGCCGAGCAGATCACCTTCGTCTCGCAGGGCGGCGCCTACCAGCAGGCGCAGACGGTGGCGATCCTGGATCCCTCCGCCAAGAAGCTCGGCATCACCATCAACCAGGATTCCATTCCCGACGCCTGGCCCGCGATCAAGACCCAGGTCGGCAGCGGCAAGCCGATCTGGGACGTCGTCGACACGCCGACCGGCAATTGCCTGCGCGGCGGCGAGCAGGGGCTGATGGAGAAGCTCGACTTCTCGAAGATCCCGAACGGCGCGGCGATGCCGGAGGCGTATCGCAGTCCCTATTCGGTCTCCTATGAGTTCTATTCCAGCGTGCTGGCCTACAGCCAGAAGACGTTCCCGAAGGACGCGCCGAGTGGCTGGGCCGATTTCTGGGACGTCAAGAAATTTCCCGGCCGCCGCGCGCTGCGCAACCACCCGTTCGCAACGCTCGAGGCCGCGCTGATGGCCGACGGTGTTGCGCCCGACAAGCTCTATCCGCTCGATGTCGACCGCGCCTTCAAGAAGCTGGAGGAGATTAAGCCGCACATCACGGTGTGGTGGACCTCGGGTGCGCAGTCGGCGCAGCTGCTCAACGACGGCGAGGTCGACATGGAGATGGCCTGGAACGGCCGTGTCAGCGCGGTCGCCAAGGAAGGCGCCAAAGTCTCCTTCACCTACAATCAGGGCATTTTGCAGAGCACCTCGCTCTGCATCCTCAAGGGCGCGCCGAATCTCGCCACGGCGGTGAAATTTCTCAACGAGGCCGTCGATCCCGTACACCAGGCCAACCTGCCACTCCACATCGACTACGGCCCGGGCAATCCAAAGGCTTTCGAAACGAATGTGATCAAGCCCGAGCGTGCCGCGCAATTGCCGAGCGAGCCGGCGAATGCAGCGAAGCAGGCGCTGATGTCCTACGCCTGGTGGTCCTCGCCCGCCGGCGAGGCGGCCGAGAAGCGTTGGGCTTCGTTCATGCAGAAGTAAGACGAGGCGGCGTTGACGATATCAGAGCCAGATCGATCGCAAAGGCATCAGCGCCGCGAGCACGGCCTGATGCTGGCGCTGGTGTCGCCGGCACTGCTGGTGATTCTGGCGCTGATCGTGCTGCCGGTCGGCTGGCTCGCCTGGCAGTCGATCTATCATGACGGCTTCACACTGGAGAATTATCGCCGCGTCTTTACCGAGGACATCTACTGGCGCAGCTTCGCACTGACCTTCGAGATCAGCCTCGCGGTCACATTGATCGCGCTGCTGCTCGGCTATCCCGTGGCTTATCTTGCCAACGCGTTGCCGAAAGGCTGGAGTATCCTCATCCTGTCGCTGGTGGTGCTGCCGTTCTGGACCAGCGTGCTGGTGCGCGCCTATGCCTGGCTGGCGCTGCTGCAGCGCACCGGCGTGATCAACCAGTTCCTGCGCTATCTCGACGCCATCTCCGAGCCGCTCGCGCTGGTCCACAACACCTTTGGCACGGTGGTCGCGACCGTGCATATCCTGCTGCCCTTCATGGTGCTGCCGCTCTATGCCGCCATGCAGAAGATTCCGAACGACCTGATGCAGGCCGGCGCCAGTTTGGGCGCGAGCCCGTCGCTGACCTTCTTCAGGGTCTTCCTGCCGCTGTCGTTTCCGGGCGTGCTCGCCGGCTGCACCATGGTGTTCGTGCTCTGCCTCGGCTTCTACATCACGCCGGAGCTGCTCGGCGGCGGCCGCACCGTGATGGTGTCGATGCTGGTGAGCCGCAATGTCGAGCTCTACAACCAGTTCGGCGCGGCGAGCGCCGTCGCGGTGGTGCTGCTTCTCAGCGTGCTCGCAATCTTCTTTGTCGTCAGCCGCTTCATCTCGCTCGATCGTGTGCTGGGGCAGAAATGACGCGCATCTCGCCCGCACGTATTGCCCTCTACGTGATCAGCGCGCTGGTGCTGGTCTATCTGATCCTGCCCGTGCTGATCATCGCGCCGATCTCGTTTTCCAGCGCGCGCTTCCTGACTTTCCCGCCACCGTCGTTCTCTACGCGCTGGTACCAGCAGTATTTTTCGAATCCGGCCTGGATGCAGGCGACGCGGGTAACGCTGACGGTCGGGTTGCTGACCGTGGTGATCGCAACCCCATTGGGGGTAGCCGCCGCCTATGCCATCAGCCATTCAAAACTGCGGATCATGCGCGTGATCCACATTGCGCTGCTGCTGCCGCTGGTGGTGCCGATCATCATCACCGCGGTCGGCATCTTCTTTTTCTACGCCAAGGTCGGCCTGGTCGCGACCATGCCCGGCCTCGTGCTGGCGAATGTGATGCTGGGGTTGCCCTATGTCGTCATCTCGGTGCTGGCGGGCCTGCAGAGCTTCGATCCTGCGCAGGAGATGGTGGCGCGGAGCCTCGGCATGAACCGCCTGCGCAGCTTCTTTGCGGTGACGCTGCCGCAGATCAAGTCCAGCGTGGTCGCCGGCGGCATCTTCGCCTTCATCTCGGCGATGGACGAGACCATCGTCGCGCTGTTCATCTCCGGCGGGCAATATCAGCCGCTGACCAAGCGCATGTTCACCGCGCTCCGCGACGAGATCGATCCGACCATTGCCGCGATCTCGACACTGATGACGGCGGCTTCCTTCGTGCTGGTGCTGCTCGCAACTGGGCGACGCCGTAGGAATGCCTGACGTATCGCGAATATGCATCAGAGCTAACGCATGGCGAAATGCCCGAAGCCAACGACTTCGGCAGGCTGTTGCTGGAGTAGGGAATTACGCCATCCGCAAATTTGCGGCTGCGGGGCATCGGTATCGACGGGCGTCCAGGTGCCGTACGTCCTGGCCGGTTTGCCGAGTCCAAAAGGATTGGACATCGCCAATCTGCACGTTCCGCTTGCAGATTCGCAACCACACGATCGCGAGGAAACCATTGATCCCGCTGGTGGGCCCGGCAGGACTCGAACCTGCAACCAGACCGTTATGAGCGGCCGGCTCTAACCATTGAGCTACAGGCCCCGCCGCGAGACGGTTCGCGGGATGCGCGGCCGGCAACGGTGCGCGGTTCGTTTACAGGGATGGAGGCGGGGGTGCAATGCTGGCTCGGGGCGGACGGGACCACCGGAGCCGCATCGCCGGCGAGTTTCAAATAACCGAAATTGGCGATAATGCCTGTATACCCCTGTTTTGCCCGACGAAGCAAAACGACCTCGTCGAAGCCCGTTTTTTGGATCCCCTAACCCATTGAAATCACTGGCCTCGTCTACTGTGCATGGGGTTGTTTTCGCGATTTTTATGTTGAGAGGGCCTGTTGGCGCCCTCAACGGTCTTGCCGGCGACCGATGGTCCGGCGGCGGCTCTGATTGCTAGTCCACCGAGACCCCCGCGAACTCCACCACCTTGCGCCACTTCTCGGTCTCGTCGGTGACCAGCTTGCCGAACTCGGCCGGCGTCATCGGCTTGGGGATGCCGCCGGTCTCCGCGAGACGTGCCACCAGCTTCGGGTCCTTCAGCGCTTCGCCGACGGCCTTGTTGAGGATCTCGATCACTTCGGGCGGCGTGCCCTTCGGCGCGGAGATGCCGTAGAAGCCGACCGATTCGAAGCCCGGCACGGTCTCGGCGATCGCGGGCACGTCGGGCACGCTCGGCCAGCGCTGCGGCGAGGTCACGCCCAGCGCGCGGACATTGCCGCCTTTCACCTGCTCCATGGCCGATGGCAGATTGTCGAAGATCAGCTGCACCTTGTTGGAGATGATGTCGGGGAAGGCGATGGCGGAGCCGCGATAGGGCACGTGCACCATGTCGCACTTGGTCAGCACCTTGAACAGCTCGGCCGACATGTGCACCGAGGTGCCGTTGCCGGACGAGGCAAAGGAGATCTTGCCGGGATTGGCCTTGCAGTAGTCGACGAACTCCTGGACCGTCTTCGCGGGGAACGCGTTGGAGACGACCAGCATGTTGGTGAGCTGCATGATGCTCGCCACGGGGGTGGTGTCGCGCAAAAAGTCGAACGGCAGCTTCTTGTACAGCGAGGTCGAGATCGCGTTGTTGGGCGCGACGAACAGCAGCGTGTAGCCGTCGGCCGGCGAATTGATCGCGGCGGCGGCAGCGATGTTGCCGCCGGAGCCGGTGCGGTTCTCGACGATGAATTGCTGGCCGAGACGGTCCGACAGCCACTGCGCCATGATCCGCGCCACGATGTCGACCGGGCCGCCGGCGGCAAATCCAATCAGCCAGTGCACGGGGCGGTCGGGATAGGCGGCGGAGGCGGGAGGCGTGGCGCTGAAAAGACCTAAAAGGACGGTGAGCCCGAAAAAACCGTTACGCAAAATTCGCAACATGACGCCTCCCATTGTTCTATTGTCGTTGGCGACATGCTTTCACAAAATCCGCTCCCTGCCTACATCGCCGCAAGTCGGTGTTGACGCAGGTCCGTCAGGGACGCCCATGAGATTCGCGATCCTCACCCTTCTCGGCGCGGCGCTGCTCGCAAGCCCCGTTGCTGCTCAAACCGGAGGCACGGCCATTCCGACCACGACGATCAGTTTGGGCACGGCGACGCCCGGCGGCGGCTTTCCGCTTTATGGCAACGCTTTTGCGGAGGTGATGAACGCGGCCGATCCGCAAATCTCCATCGCGCCCCGCAACACCAAGGGCAGCAACGAGAACATTCCGCTGCTGGAGAAGGGCGAGCTCGATCTCGCGCTGGTCGCGGGCGAGCCGGCCTATGAAGCCTTCGCCGGCATCGGACGCGCGCCTGTGCGGCTGAAGATTCTCACGGCGATCTATTCCAATCCCGGCATGTTCGTGGTTCGCGCGGACAGTCCCTACAAGACGATCCGCGATCTCGTCGGCCAGCCCGTTGCGTTCGGCGCCAAGGGCTCGGGCCTGCCGATCCTGGCGCGCTATGTGCTGGATGGGCTCGGCCTGAAGCAGGACGAGGACTTCAAGGCCATCTATCTCGACCGCGCCGGCGACGGCCCCGCGATGGTCGAGGATGGCCGCGTCGCCGCGCTGTGGGGCGCCGGCATCGGCTGGCCCGGCTTTGCCGCGGTCGCCTCCAGCGCGTCAGGCGCGCGCTTCATCGCGCCTGACGTTGAAGAGATGACGCGCATCCGCGCCAAGCATGCCTTCCTGAAGCCGCTGCTGGTGCCGGCCAATAGCTATCCGAAGCAGGACGCGCCGATCGCCTCGCTGGGGTCCTGGAGCTTCGTGCTGACGCGCGAGGACCTGCCGGATGACGTCGCCTATCGCCTGGCGAAGACGCTGCACGGCGTCGAAGCAGAATTCTGCAAGAAACTCACACAGGCCTGCGAGACCACGGCGTCGAACACGGTCGCAGCGGCGCCGAGGCCGGAGCTGATCCATCCCGGCGTGATGACGTATTTTCGCGAGATCGGGGTGGTGAAGTAGCGAATGGCGAGCTGCGAATAGCGAATGGAAGCATCCCCATTCGCTACTCCCTATTCGCCATTCGCCAACTCACTTCTTCACCATCGGACACGCCTGGTCCGGCGGACCGAACGCCTTGTCGCCGGAGATCGTGGTGAGGATCTTGTAATAGTCCCACGGATATTTGCTCTCCTCCGGCGTCTTGACCTGCACCAGCCAGAGATCGTGCACCATCAGATTGTCCTCACGCAGCTTGCCGTTGCGGGCGAAGAAATCCTCGATCGGCTTCTCGCGCATCTTGGCGGCGACCTTGAGCGGATCGTCGGTGCCGGCTTCCTTGATGGCGTTGAGATAGTGCATCACGGATGAATAGACGCCGGCCTGCCACATCGACGGCATCTTGTTCATCTTGGCGAAATAGCGCTTCGACCATTCGCGGGTCTTGTCATCCATGTCCCAATAGAACGACGTGGTCAGCAGCAGACCTTGCGCTGCCTGCAGGCCGAGGCCGTGGATGTCGGTGATCAGCGCCAGCAGCGCCGCCATCTGCTGGCCGCCCTTGAACACGCCGAACTCCGAGCCGGTCTTGATCTCGTTCATGTTGTTGGGCGGGCCGGCCGCGATGCCGATGATCTTGGCCTTGGAGGCCTGCGCCTGCAGCACGAAGGAGGAGAGATCAGGCGTTGCCAGCGGCGGCCGCACCGAGCCCAGCACCTTGCCGCCATTGGCGGTGACGACCGCGGACGCGTCGCGCTCGAGCGAATGGCCGAAGGCGTAATCGTCGGTGATGAAGAACCAGCTGTCGCCGCCGCGCTTGACCACGGCGTCCGCGGTGCCGACCGCGAGCGCGCGGGTGTCGAAAACCCACTGGATCGCGTAAGGCGAGCAGAACTTGCCGTGGAAATCGGCGGTGCCGGTGGAATGCGTGATGAACAGCCGCTTCTTCTCGTTGGCGACGTTCTGCACCGCGAGCCCGACCGCGGAGACCGGCACGTCGACGATCAGGTCGACCTGGTCGACGTCGTACCAGCGCCGCGCGATCGTGCCGCCGATGTCGGCCTTGAGCTGGTGGTCGCCGATCACGATGCTGATCGGCTTGCCGAGCACGGTGCCGCCGAAATCGTCGATCGCCATCTGCGCCGCCGTCACCGAGCCCTGGCCGGTCGGCGCAGAGGCCGGGCCGTTCATGTCGGTGAGCACGCCGATCTTGACGACGTTGTCGGAAACCTGCGCCGATGCCGCACCGGACAGCAGCGCCGCCGTCAAGGCGGCCGCGACCGGCAGTCCAAATCTGATTGGATTCACGCTTGTCCTCCCCTGATCCGGCACGTTGGCCGGTGTTGCCCCGGGTATGCCCGGCTGAATTGGTTTCTTTTGCAACTATTTTGGGGCGGGCGTCAATGTCAGGCTGCGAAGCGGATCCGCCCCGCGGGTGAGGGATCGTAGCCGGTCAGCTCATCGGCGCGCTGGCGCAGCCGCCGTTCGTTCAGGAATCCGATCAAGGCCTGCATGGCGGGGCGGAAATAGCTGCGCTGCCGCATCGCGAGGTCGAAATTCTCCCAGACCAGCGGCACGAAATCGAGACCGGCCGAACGCGCGGCGGCGCGCGTCGCGATGCCGCAATCGGCCTGGCCGGCGCGGACCAGTTCCGCAAGATCCGGTCCGGTCAGGGCCGGCGTCTCGACCCTGCGCAAATCCCGCGTCGTGGCGCCCACGCGCTTCAGGAGCACGTCGAGCAGCATCTGCGCGCCTGTGCCCTGTTGCCGCATCGCCATCCGGGCGCCGAGCGCGAGCACGTCGGTCAGGCCGTGCAGGTGCTTGGGATTGCCCTGCGGCAGCACGAGACCCTGTTCGCGGCGCGCGAACGCGACCAGCACCGCATCATGCAAATCCGGCGCGGCCCGCAGCGCCTCGACACTGGCATCCCCAGCGAGATCATCGGAAGCATCCAGGCCGTGGAAATGTATCGCCGCCGCCATCACCTCGTTGCGCTGCAAGCGCTCGAGCCCGCGCACACTACCCTCGCTCATCGATCCCAGGCCCGAGCCGGATTCGCGCAAGGCCCAATCCAGCAGCTCGTCCTGGCTGCCGCCGACGACCGGCGGCGGCTCCGCGATCAGCATGCCGGCCGGACGCGCGAGGCCAGAGAGCACCCAGAGATCGAGTTCGTGGCGCGGGAAGAGCCACTTCCCGGTCACCTTGGTGCAGGGGATCGCGCCTGTGGTGACGAGTTCGTAGAGCTTGCGTTCGCCGAGCCGAAGATAGTCGGCGGCTTCGCTGGTCGTCAGGAATTCCATCCTGCATTCCTATGCAAATTCTTGCTTCTTTTTGACGTTCGACGCAGGTGGAATTCTGCATTTCAATTCGTGTCCGCCGGAACCATGCCCGATCATCTCGCTGCTTTGCAACACATCCGCGCGCGCGTCTTTTGCTTTGGTGAATGATCCTGAATCGTTCGGCGCGTTGCCGAAATTTCCCGGGTGACGTGCGCAAAAGGCAAACGCGTCACGAGTGCGGCGCAATCGATCATCATCATGATCGGGTCGTAGCCAAAGGAACCCCCGATCATGGGCCGCCTGTCCGTTGCATTCGCGCTGTTCTGCGGCCTCACCGCCGCCGTTGCGGCGTCATCCGCCGAGGACCGCGGCTTCGTCCTTGCCACGACGACCGCGACGCAGGATTCCGGCCTGCTCGACTATCTGCTGCCGATCTTTCGCGACAAGACCGGTGTCGACGTGACGGTGATCGCGCGGCGCGCCGACGAGGTGCTCGACGGGCCGCGCAGGGGCGAGGCCGACGTCGTGCTGATGCATGCCCGGCCGCAGGAGGAGAAATTCGTCGCGGACGGGTTTGGCGTGAAGCGCTTTGACGTGATGTACAACGACTATGTGCTGATCGGGCCGAAGAACGATCCCGCCGGCGTCAAGGGCAAGGACATCGCGACGGCGCTGAAGGCGATCGAGGCCAAGGGTGCGCCGTTCGTGACGCGCGGCGACCGGTCGGGCACCCATGCTGCGGAGCTTGCGCTCTGGATCGTCGCCGGCATCGACATCGCCGGGGCCAAGGGCGCTTGGTATCGCGAGGCGGCACAGGGCATGGCCTCGGCTCTCGACGCCGCGCGCGCCGCCAATGCCTATGTGCTGTCGGATCGCGGCAGCTGGATCGCCTTCAGGGATCGCGGCGATCTCGACATCGTCGTCGAAGGCGACCGGCGGCTGCTCAATCAGTATGGCGTGATGCTGGTGAACCCCGAGAAGTTTCCGAACGTGAAGAAGGATCTCGCGCAGACCTTCATCGATTGGCTGACCTCGCCGGAGGGGCAGACGGCGATCGCAGGCTACAAGGTCGACGGACAGCAGCTGTTCTTCCCCAATGCGGACAGGTCGGGCGGTTGACGTCGGCATCGCCGGTGGTTGCCAAACCGGGCGATGCATGGTCCACCATGGCGCATGACCCAGCGCCTGCCGCCATCGCTGACGCCGCTCGACACCGCGCTCGCCGCGTTGCTGAGCGGGCTTGAGCCGCTTGCACCGGTGGAGTTGCCGCTGAGCGAAGCGGCCGGCTGCATCGCGGCGGGCACGCCGCTGCTTGCGGCCCATCCGCATCACGACATCGCCGCCGCGGATGGCTGGGCGCTTTGCGCCAACGATCTCGTCGGCGCGTCCTCTTATTCGCCGCTGCCTTTGCCACAAGCGCCCGCGTGGGTCGAGGCCGGTGACACAATGCCCGCCGGCTGCGACTGTGTGCTCGATGCCGACGCGGTCGATGCATCGGGGCCGCTCGTGCAGGTGCTGGCGGAGGGCGTGCCGGGGCAGGGCGTCAGGCGTGGCGGCAGCGACATCGCGGAGCGCACGCCGGCCGGCGCCGAGGGCCAACCGGTCGTCGCAGCCGATCTGCTGCTCGCACGCATTGCCGGTTTGGACAAGCTCGGCGTGCGTCGGCCCCGGCTGCGCATCGTCAACGTGCCGGGTGCAACGGCAACGATGCATATGATCGCGGGGATCGCGCGCGCTGCGGGACTGGATGTGAAGACGTGTGAGGCGGGCGCGCGCGATGCGGTGGCGATTGCCGATGCCCTCGATACGTCCTCCTGCGATCTGATCCTCACAGTCGGCGGCAGCGGCGTTGGCCGCGGCGATGCGGCCGTGACGGCGCTGGCTCAGCGTGGTCAGGTGATCGCCCACGGTCTTGCACTTCAGCCCGGGCGGACTGCCGCGGTCGCGAAGATCGGAAAGGTTCCCGTCGTCGCCTTGCCGGGCTCGCCGGATCACGCGCTGGCGGCGTGGCTCGCGCTCGTGCTTCCGCTCGTCGACCGACTATCGGCGCGCCGGCCGCGCCGGCAGGTGAGCCTGCCGCTTGCGCGAAAAATCGCATCCAGCGTCGGCATCGCCGAGATCGCTTTGCTGGCCCGGGAACAGCACGCGTGGATGCCGCTTGCCGTGGGCGAATGGCCGCTCCAGGCTATTGCCGGTGCGGACGCATGGCTGCTCATTCCCGACAGGGACGAGGGATTTGCGGCGGGCGTGCCGATCGATGCCTATCTGATGCGGGAATGATATGGTTTTTGACATGTCCATGAACCCGCAATCGCAAATCCGTAGCGCGCTCGAACAAGAGCAGTTCCTCAAGATCCTCTCGCGCGAGGAGGCCCTGGCGCGCTTCGAGGCCGCGTTGTTCCCGCGCGCCGTTCCGAGCGAAAAGCGCAAGCTCGGCGATGCGCTCGGCGTGGCGCTCGCTGAAGACATCACCGCGCCGATCGACGTTCCCCCGTTCGATCGCTCCAATGTCGACGGTTTTGCCGTGCGCTCGGCCGACCTTGCGGCGGCTGGCGAAGGCGCTCCTCGGCGCCTCACGCTGAACGGCGAGACCATCCACTGCGGCACCGCGCCGAGGATGCAAGTGGCGGCGGGAACCGCAACGCCGATCGCCACCGGCGGTCCGTTGCCGCGTGGTGCCGACGCGGTCGTCATGGTCGAGCACACCCAGCCGGTTGGATCCGATGCGATCGACGTCCGCCGTGCCGTCTCGCCCGGACAATTCGTGTCGTACGCCGGATCCGACATTGCGCGCGGCGAGGCGCTGCTGCGTGCCGGCACGATCATCGGCTCGCGCGAGATCGGCATGCTCGCGGCTTGCGGCATTGCAGAGGTGCTCGTCGCGCGCAGGCCGCGGGTTGCGGTGATCTCCACCGGTGACGAGCTGGTCCAGCCCGGCGGGGCTCTTCCGCCCGCCGCGATCTACGACACCAACGGCGCGATCGTCGCGGCCGCGATCGACGAAAATGGCGGCGAGGCGGCCTTCCTCGGCGCCATTGCCGACGATGAGGCGAAACTCGAGTCCGCCATGCGCCGCGCGCTCGCCGAATCCGACATGCTGGTGCTGTCGGGCGGCACCTCGAAAGGCGCGGGCGACCTGTCCCATCGCATCATCGGCCGGCTCGGCCGGCCCGGCATCATCGCGCATGGCGTTGCGCTCAAGCCTGGCAAGCCGTTGTGCCTTGCGGTGTGCGACGGCAAGCCGGTGGTGATCCTGCCGGGCTTTCCGACCTCGGCGATGTTCACCTTCCACGACATGATCGTGCCGGTGCTGCGCAAGCTGGCCGGCCTGCCGCCGCGCTCGGATGCCAAGGTGAACGCGACCGTGCCGGTGCGCATTGCGTCCGAGCTCGGCCGCACCGAGTTCGTCATGGTGTCGCTGGTCGAGGGCAGGGACGGCCTGATCGCCTATCCCTCCGGCAAGGGGTCTGGCGCGATCACGTCCTTCGCGCAGGCCGACGGCTTTTTGCGCATCGACGCGCTCGCCGACCAGATGCCGGCCGGGACCGAAGCCGAGGTGACGCTGTTCACGCCGCATGTGCGCGTGCCCGATCTCGTCATCGTCGGCAGCCATTGCACCGGCCTCGATCTCGTCACCGCACAGCTCGCGCATGCCGGCCTGGCCGTGCGCTCGATTGCGGTCGGCAGCCTCGGCGGACTCGCGGCCGCAAAGCGCGGCGAATGCGATCTCGCGCCGATCCATCTGTTCGATGACAAGAGCGAGACGTACAATTCGCCCTATCTCGTCGAGGGCCTCGAGCTCGTGCCGGGCTGGCGGCGGATGCAGGGCATCGTCTTCCGCAAGGACGACAGGCGTTTCGAGGGCCTCGGCGCGAAGGAGGCCGTCGCCGCCGCTCTCGCTGACCCCGCCTGCATCATGGTCAACCGTAACCAGGGCGCCGGCACGCGCATCCTGATCGATCGGCTGCTCGGCGGCGCGCGGCCGGAAGGCTACTGGAATCAGCCGCGTTCGCACAATGCGGTCGCGGCAGCTGTTGCGCAGCACCGCGCCGATTGGGGCATGACCATTGCACCGGTCGCCCATGCGGCCGGCCTCGGTTTCATTCCGTTCGCGGAAGAGCATTATGACTTCGCGCTGGTCACGGCGCGCAAGGACCGGCCGGCGGTGCAGGCGTTTCTCGATGCGCTTGGCTCGAATGAGGCCCGTGCCGCGCTGGAGCGCGCCGGATTCCGGCCTGCGTAGCGACGGTGCAGAAGACTCGCGCATCAAATATCCGGCGGAAGGAGCGGACTGATACCGGCTGGATCTGCAGCTACGATGCCTGGTCGGTGCTGCTGGCGGCTTGATCGGACTGACCGCGTTTGCGCTCCCGCTCCTCGGCTTCGGCGAGCGCACGCTGGGCGGCGGCCGGCAACGGTTTCGGGTCCGGCGGGACTTCGACGGTGTCAGGCTTGCTCAGCTGCTTCGTGCGATCGATTGCGTCCGAAACATCGAACGCGAGATCGACAACGTCGAAAATGACTTCCAAGAGCGAGTCGGCCATGGCTCATCCGGGGCAACGTCCCAATCATTGGTCGTTCGCTTCTCAGGCCCGGTTCATAGCCAGGAGCTCAAGGCCATGAACTCCAGGCAATGCCCTAGGATGCATCATCCAGCGCCGCCAGCCGTTCGGCCTCGGCGATGTCCTCGACCGTATTGGCGTTGAAAAAAGGATCGAGCGGCTCGGTTGGCCACGTCACCGTCGCGAGCGGATAGCGCGCGGTCCAGCGGTCGATCTTGCGGAGGTCCTCGACGACCAGCGCGTGCCTGAGCTCGTCGCGCAAGGCGACGCGCCACAGGCCGATCACGGGATGCGACTGCTCGCCTGATGCGGCGACCGCGAGCTGCGCGTTCTCACGCGCGCGCGTGTCATGCAGGCGCGCGACCAGATCGCGTGGCAGGAACGGGCAGTCGCCGGCGGCGCTGAGCACCCATTCGATGCCCGGCCGGTTCGCCGCGGTCCAGTCGAGCGCGGCGAGGATGCCGGCGAGCGGACCGGGAAAGCCGGGAACGTCGTCGGCGACGACCTGCAGGCCGAACGCGGCGAAGCGCGTGGGATCGCCGTTCGCGTTGAGGATCAGCCCGCTGCATTGCGGTGACAGGCGCGCGATCACGCGCTCCAGGATGGTGCGGCCGCCGATGGTGCGCATCGGCTTGTCGCCACCGCCCATGCGCCGCGCCAGGCCGCCGGCGAGCAGCACGCCTTGCGTCGGCAGAATGTCAGTCGTCACCAGCTTCACCCTTGCGCTTGTGCTTGGCCGACTCTTCCTCGACGTAAGCGAGGTCCTGATCGTAGACGATGCGTTCCTCGCCCGCGAGCGCGATGAAGCGCTTGCCGCGGGTGCGTCCGACCAGCGTCAGCCCGACCTGTCTTGCGAGATCGACGCCCCAGGCCGTGAAGCCGGAGCGCGATACCAGGATCGGAATTCCCATGCGGACCGTCTTGATCACCATCTCCGAGGTGAGCCGCCCCGTGGTGTAGAGGATCTTGTCGCTGGCATCGACACCGTGGCGGTACATCCAGCCCGCGATCTTGTCGACGGCGTTGTGGCGGCCGACGTCTTCGGTGTAGCAGAGCGGGGTGCCTTCCTTGCACAGCACACAGCCATGGATCGCGCCGGCCTCGAGATAGAGCGAGGGCATGGTGTTGATGGTCTGCGTCATCTGGTACAGCCAGGACGTGCGCAGCTCGGCCTTCGGCAGCGCGACGCTCTCGACCGCCTCGAGCAGATCGCCGAAGGCGGTGCCCTGCGCGCAGCCCGAGGTCTGCGTGCGCTTCTTCAGCTTGGCCTCGAAATTGGTGTGGTGTGTGGTGCGCACCACGACCACCTGGAGGTCGTCGTCGTATTCGACCTCGGTGACCACGTCATTATATTTCAGCATGTTCTGGTTCAGCAGGTAGCCGAGCGCCAGATATTCGGGGTAATCGCCGATCGTCATCATGGTGACGATCTCCTGGGAGTTCAGGTAGAGCGTCAGCGGCCGCTCCATCGGTACCTTGATCTCGACCCTGGCGCCGGTCTGGTCGGTCCCGGTCACGCTCTGGGTCAGGCGCGGGTCGTCCGGGTTGGGGACGATCAGGGGCACCGGGGCTTTGTCGATCTTCATCATGGCGGCGAGGTTAGCATGACATTCGGGTCAAGCCGATATAAGCATGCTGACGGAAAACGAAATGCTTCCGGTCATCATTGCGAGGAGCGAAGCGACGAGTCTGGATTGCTTCGCTCGCAATGACGGGAAGGGATAGCGGTTCCACCAAAACCAAGTCGCTCGCGGACACGGAGCTGGAATGAAAGTCATCGGCCTTGCAGGCTGGAGCGGTGCGGGCAAGACCACGCTGTTGACGCGGCTGATCCCGCATTTCAACGCGCAAGGGCTGCGCGTCTCGGTCATCAAGCATGCGCATCACCAGTTCGACGTCGACATGCCCGGCAAGGATTCCTGGCGCCATCGCGAGGCCGGCGCGGCGGAGGTGCTGGTTGCGTCGTCAAACCGCTGGGCCCTGATGCACGAACTGCGCGGGGCGGCGGAGCCGCGGCTGCCGGAGCTCCTGAACAAGCTTTCCGCGGTCGATCTCGTCGTGGTCGAGGGCTTCAAGCGCGAGCCGCATCGCAAGATCGAGGTGCATCGCGCGGCGAACGGCAAGCCGTTGCTGTTTCCCGACGATCCCGGGATTGCCGGGATCGCGGCCGACACCGCCATTGACACCAAGCTGCCGACTGTCCATCTCGACGATGTCGCGGCAGCTGCGGCGTTGCTGCTGCGCGCCGCGATGCCGGTCGAGGAAGCGGTGGCGAAAAGCGCCGCGATACGCTGACGAGGCACCATGGCGCAACTCTCGGACGATTGCTTTGCCTTCGGCGGCCCGATGATGTCGGTCGACGAGGCCGTTGGTCTCATCACGACGCGCGTCAACGCGATCGCCGATCTGGAGACGGTGGCGCTCATCGACGCAGACGGGCGCGTGCTGGCGCGCGATGTCGCAGCGCCCTTGCCTCTGCCGCCCTTCACCAACTCGGCCGTCGACGGCTACGCCGTGCGCAACGGCGACATTCCTGAAGGCGCGGAGCGGGCGTTCCCGCTCGACGGCCGCATCCAGGCCGGCGGCCTCGCACAGGCGCCGATCAAGCCCGGCCATACCGCGCGCATTTTCACGGGCGCGCCGATGCCGCCGGATGCCGAAACCGTCTTCATGCAGGAGGACGTCCGCATCGACGATTCCGGCAGGATCGTGCTGCCGCCGGGGCTGAAGCCCGGTGCCAATGTTCGCCCCGCCGGCGAGGACATCCCGAAAGGGCACGTCGCGTTGCGCGCCGGCCAGCGCTTGCGGCCGCAGCATGTCGCGCTGGCCGCGGCGTTCGGTCTTGTCAGTCTCGACGTCATCAGGCGCATTCGCGTTGCCGTGTTCTCGACCGGCGACGAGTTGGCCCCGCCCGGCGAGCCGCGCGCGGCCTCGCAACTGTTCGATTCCAACCGCTTCATGCTGATGGCGATGCTGCGCCGGCTCGGCTGCGAGGTCAGCGATCTCGGCATCTTGCGCGATGAGCGGACTTCGCTCGGCAATGGCTTGAAGCAGGTGGCCGGTGATCATGACCTGATCCTCACCACCGGCGGCGTCTCGACCGGCGAGGAGGACCACGTCAAGGCGGCGGTCGAGAGCATCGGCTCGCTGGTGCTGTGGCGGATGGCGATCAAGCCTGGCCGTCCCGTGGCGATGGGTATCATCGACGGCACGCCGCTGATCGGATTGCCGGGCAATCCCGTCGCGAGCTTCGTCACCTTCGTCCATGTGGTGCGGCCGACAGTACTGGCGCTCGCCGGGGGCCTGCCGGAGCCGCTTCTGCCGATCCCCCTGCGGGCGGCTTTCACCTACAAGAAGAAGGCAGGCCGGCGCGAATATGTTCGCGTCTCCTTGCGGCGGGCGGAGGACGGTACACTGGAGGCGGTGAAGTTTCCGCGCGAAGGGGCCGGGCTGTTGTCCTCGCTGGTTGAGACCGACGGCCTCGTCGAGCTCGGTGAGAGCATCACGGGCGTCGAGCCGGGGCAGGCCGTAGGTTTTTTGTCCTACGCCGATCTGCTCTAGCGGCGTCGCGTTGACGCCATCGGTCGGTCCCGCCATGTTGCGCCCATGGCCAGAACGACGCTCGATCTCACCGGACTGAAATGCCCGCTGCCCGCCCTGAAGACGCGCAAGGCGCTCAAGCCATTGCAGCCGGGCGATCAGCTCGAGGTCCACTGCACCGATCCCTTGTCGGTGATTGACATTCCGAACCTGATCCGCGAGACCGGCGACAAGGTCGAGATTACCGAACGCAACGAGGCGCGCATCGTGTTCCTGGTCGAAAAGAGCGACGCCCCGTAGAAAGGCGAATATTCACGGCGGCGACGTTTGACTATGTTGCCTGCGCGGGACACGGCCGGAACTTCGCTGCAATGCGAAAGGCGCCGATTGGTGCCGTGGATGAGCTCAAACCCAAGACTCTCAAACCCAAGACCCTCAATCCCAAAACCCCTCAATCCCAAGACCCCTCAAACCCAAGACCCCTCAAACCCAAGACTCTCAAAGACGTCGGGCATGACTTTCTCAACATCGAGGGCAAGCGCTGCCGGAGGTCCCGCGGCGGGCCGCGAGCCTGCCGTCAAGCCCGGCAAGACGGCTGCGGGGCCGGAGTTCGGCGCGCTGGCGCAGGCCTCCATCCTGATCGTCGACGACGAGCCGGGCATGCGCAATTTCCTGGTGCGTACGCTTGCGCCGCGCTGCAAGCTGGTGGACGAGGCGGCCGATACCGACCAGGCCTCGCGCAAGCTCGATTCCAACCGCTACGATGTCGTCATTCTCGACAACATTATGCCCGGCAAGAACGGCGTCGATTGGCTCGCCGAGCAGCGCGCCGTCGGCTTTTTCGCCGACGCCATCCTGATCACCGCTTACGCCGACCTCGACACCGCGATCCAGGCCCTGCGCGCCGGTGCGGCCGATTTCGTGCTCAAGCCGTTCCGCTCCAACCAGATCCTCAACGCGGTGGCACGATGCCTCGACCGTGTCCGCCTCCAGCGCGAGAACTATGTCCTGCGCTACGCCCTGCGCGCCTCGTCCGACCGCACCTTTCTGCGCGACAATCTGATCGGCCAGTCGGCAGCGACGCTGCGCGTGCGTGAGACCATCGCTCGCGTCGCGCGCCTGCCGACCTCGGTTCTCCTCACCGGCGCATCCGGCACCGGCAAGGAAGTGGCAGCGCGCTCGATCCACTCGCTGTCCGATCGCGCCGACAAGCCCTTCGTGCCCGTCAATTGCGCGGCGATCCCGCCCGAGATGATCGAGGCGGAGCTGTTCGGACACATCAAGGGCGCCTTCACCGGTGCCGATTCGGGGCGCGAGGGCTTGTTCCTGTATGCCCATGGCGGCACGCTGTTCCTCGACGAGATCGGTGAGCTGCCGCTGCCGATGCAGAGCAAGCTGCTTCGCGTGCTCGAAGACCGCCGCGTCCGTCCGGTCGGCTCCGAGCGTGAAGTTCCGGTCGACCTGCGCTTCATCTTCGCAACCAATGCCGAGCTTCAGAAAGAGGTCGAGAAGGGCCGTTTCCGAGCCGATCTGTTCTACCGGCTCAACGTGATGCAGATCCACCTGCCGCTGCTGAAGGATCGCGGCGATGACGTGCAGGAGCTTGCCGCCATCTTCATGAGCAAGCTGTCGACCCAGCTCGGTATGCCGCCGGTGCCGATCGACGCCTCGGTGCGGGCGGCGCTCGCAAGCTATGACTGGCCGGGCAATGTGCGCGAGCTGCGCAATTTGATCGAGCGCACGCTGATCCTCGGCGCCTTCCCCGACGATTTCGCCGGTCCCCGCAACGACGGCCAGTCGGTGCCTGCGGACAGTCTCGCCGAGCTCGAGCGCCGTCACATCCTCGGTGTGCTGAAGGAGGTCAATGGCAATCGCGAGGAGGCGGCGCGGCGTCTCGGTATCTCGCGCAAGACCATCGACCGCAAATGCGCGTTATGGGATGTCTGATGGTGCCCGCCGCAGCGGTGAGCTCGTGCGGGGACGGTCCGTCCGCTTCCGGTTGCTCGCGATCGCTCTGCTGCCGATGCTGGTCATCCTGCCGCTCCTGCTCGGCGTCGCAATCTATCGCTGGAACGCAAAATTCGACGCGGCCCTGATTTCCAAGGTGAACGGCGATCTCACCATCGCCCATCAATATCTCGCCCGCATCCTGGAAAAGACCGGCGTCCAGATCCGGGCGCTCGGCCTGTCGGCCCGCTTCCAGGAGGTGCTGGCGCCGGATGCGCGCGGCTCGCTGCGGGACCTGCTCGACGAGACCCGCAAGGAGATCGGTCTCGATTTCCTGTACCTGACCAACGATCGCGGCGACGTCCTGGCCTCATCGCCCCCGCTGCAGCGTCAACCGAGAGGCGACTGGCCGATCATCATGTCGGCGCTGTCGGGCCAGGTCCCTGCGACCGGCGTCGACATTTTCGGCAATGACGAGCTCGCCGCAATTTCGCCGGCCCTGGCCGAGCGCGCGCGATTGGATCTGGTGCCGACCCCGAACGCGGTGCCGACCGACCGCAGCACGGAGACGCGCGGCATGGTCGTGCACGCGGCGAGCCGGGCGATGCTGCCTGACGGGGGCGCCGCTGCGCTGGTCGGCGGCACGCTGCTCAACCAGAACCTCGAATTCATCGACACTATCAACGATCTCGTCTACCGCGCGGCGAGCCTGCCGGAGGGCAGCCAGGGCACCGCGACGCTGTTCCTGGACGACGTGCGGATATCGACCAACGTCCGCCTGTTCGAGGGCCGGCGCGCGCTCGGCACGCGCGTGTCGGCGGCGGTGCGCTCGGCCGTGCTGGGCGATGGGCACACCTGGCTCGACAGCGCTTTCGTGGTCAATGACTGGTACATCTCCGCCTACGAGCCGCTGGTCGACAGTTATGGCAAGCGGGTCGGCATGCTCTATGTCGGCTTTCTGGAGAAGCCGTTCAGCGAAGCCAAATACCAGACGTTGGTGATCATCATCGCTGCGTTCATTGCGATCACCGCCGCGACCGTACCGATCTTCCTGCGCTGGGCGACCTCCATCTTCATGCCGCTGGAGCGCGTCACGGCGACGATCGGCGAGGTGGAGCGCGGGAACCTCTCCGCCCGCACCAAGATGCCGGTGTTGGGTGACGAGATCGGCCGCGTCGCGGTTCATCTCGACAGCCTGCTCGACCAGATCCAGGAACGCGACCGGCAGCTCCGGGAGTGGAATGAGGAACTGAACGTCCGCGTGCTGGAACGCACCCGCGACCTCGAGCACGCCAATCTCAAGCTCGAGGCAACCACCAAGCAGCTCATCATGTCCGAGAAGCTGGCTGCGATCGGCGAGATCACCGCCGGCGTTGCGCACGAGATCAACAATCCGATCGCGGTGATGCAGGGCAATCTCGACGTCATCCGCAGCGTGTTCGGGGCCGATGCGGACAAGGCGAAGGTCGAGTTTCGCCTGCTCGACGAGCAGATTCACCGCATCAGCCAGATCGTGACCAAGCTGCTGCAGTTTGCAAGGCCGGAGGAATATGCCGGCTATGTCGAGCGCCATGCGCCGACAAGCGTCATCTCCGATTGTCTGCCGCTGGTGCAGCATCTTCTGAACAAGACCGAGATCGCCGTGGTCAGGGACGACCGCGCCAGCCGGCTCGTGCTGATGAACCGGAACGAGCTGCAGCAGGTCCTGGTCAATCTCATCGTCAACGCGATCCACGCCATGCCGGACGGCGGGACCCTGACGCTCCGCTCCTTCGATGCCGAGCGCGACGGCCATCAAGGCGTCGCCATCGAGGTCACTGATACCGGCATCGGCATGAGCGCAGACGTGATCGAAAAGATATTCGACCCCTTCTACACCACCAAACGGCGGCAGGGCACCGGACTGGGCCTCTCCATCAGCCAGACGCTGATCAAGCGCCAGGGCGGACAGATCACGGCGGAAAGCCACCTCGGTTCCGGGAGCACCTTCACGATGTGGCTGCCCGAGGCGACCTGATTGGACATTTTGTCCTTGGAGTCAGGACATTCTGTCCGGAGCGGCGCGCTGCGCTGCGGGAAGTCGTTGAATCGTCACGATGCGACTTCTGGCACGCGCGTTGCTCTTCTCAAGACAGGGTGTTGAGGGGGATGAGGGCGCGATAGCCGTCAAGGCAACGCTGCTTGCGAGGCGAAGGGACATCGCCCGCGATCAGTTGCTTGCTCGGCGCACAAGACGGATGCGCACCAGACGATTCCACTTCGGCATGAATGAAGTCCGACCTGTCATGCGCGGCTGAAAGCACGCACACGACCGGTCTCAAACCGATGTGCCGGCAAGGCCGCGCTTGGGAGGGAATGCTTATGACAACTGCCGATACCGTTCTTGCACCGGTTGGTGCTTCCGGCTTCCTCGATCGTGAACGCACGATCGCGAAGGCCGGGTTCAATCGCTGGCTGGTGCCGCCGGCCGCGCTGTGCATCCATCTCTGCATCGGCATGGCCTACGGCTTCTCGGTGTTCTGGCTGCCGCTGTCGCGCTCGATCGGCATCGCGCAGAGCAAGGCTTGCCCGGACATCTCGCTGTGGCAGGAGCTGTTCACCACGACCTGCGATTGGAAGGTCGCGAGCCTCGGCTGGATGTACACGCTGTTCTTCGTCCTGCTCGGCGTCTCTGCCGCGATTTGGGGCGGTTGGCTCGAGCGTGCCGGCCCCCGCAAGGCAGGTTTCGTTGCCGCGCTTTGCTGGGGCGGCGGCCTGTTGATCGGCGCCTTCGGCGTCTACGTCCATCAACTCTGGATCATGTGGCTCGGGGCCGGCGTCATCGGCGGCGTCGGGCTCGGCCTCGGCTATATCTCGCCGGTGTCGACGCTGATCAAATGGTTCCCCGATCGTCGCGGCATGGCGACGGGCATGGCCATTATGGGTTTTGGCGGTGGTGCGATGATTGGTGCGCCGCTCGCCAATCTGCTGATCAACTACTTCAAGACCGCAACGGATGTCGGCGTCTGGCAGACCTTCGTCGTGATGGGCGTGATCTATTTCATCTTCATGACGATCGGTGCCTTTTCGTATCGGGTGACGCCGCCCGGCTGGCAGCCTGATGGCTGGACGCCGCCAAGCGAGAAGAAGTCGATGATCACCGAGCACCATGTGCACCTCAACAACGCGCACAAGACGCCGCAATTCTGGCTGATCTGGTGGGTGCTCTGCTTGAACGTCTCGGCGGGTATCGGTGTGATCGGCATGGCCTCGCCCATGCTCCAGGAAATCTTCGCCGGCAAGTTGATCGGGCATCCGGAGCTGACGTTCAGCCAGCTTTCGGTCGAACAGAAGGCATCGATCGCGGCGATCGCCGCCGGCTTCGCCGGCCTGCTGTCGCTGTTCAATATCGGCGGCCGGTTCTTCTGGGCGTCGATGTCGGACCTCATGGGGCGCAAGAACACCTACTACACGTTCTTCATCCTCGGCATCGTGCTCTACGCGCTGGCGCCCACCTTCGCGGCGATGGGCTCGAAACTGCTGTTCGTGCTCGGGTTCGGCATCATCCTGTCGATGTATGGCGGCGGCTTCGCGACGGTGCCGGCCTATCTTGCCGACATGTTCGGCACCCAGTTCGTCGGCGCCATCCACGGCCGGTTGCTGACGGCATGGTCGACTGCCGGCATCATCGGTCCGGTCGTGGTCAACTACATCCGCGAGTTCCAGCTCGCGGCCGGCGTGCCGCGTGATCAGCTCTACAACACGACGATGTACATCCTGTGTGCCATGCTGATCGCCGGTTTGATCTGCAACTACCTGATCAAGCCGGTCGATCCGAAGTGGAACATGAGCCACGAGGAGGTGGCCCGCCTGCAGGCGGCCAGTGCGAAGAGCGAAGCGTCGATCCAGCACGGCTCGTTCGGCATCGGCAAGGGCGGTCTGGATGCCAATGCGGCGCTGTTCTGGGCCTTTGTCGGCGTGCCGCTGGCCTGGGGTGTCTGGAAGACGCTGGAGAGCGCGGTCAAGATCTTCTGATCGCACGTTCATCGCGGCGGGAGCGCACCATGCGCGCTCCCGCCGCTCATTCGATTGTTTCAAAACTTCCCTGGGGGAATTCGATGGTTCGTAAGCTCGTTTGTGCAGCCGCCGTGCTGCTCGTCGCCGGCGCCCTGCAATCCGCATCGGCACAGACCGCCGCGGCACCAGCTGTAACGCCGCCCGCCGCGACCGAGGCCAAGCCCGGCAAGATCAAGCTGACCGCGCAGAAGCTCAAGGACATGAAGGCCAAGTGGAGCGCCAACAAGTCGAAGCTTAGGGAGTGCCGCAAGGACGTGAAGGCCAAGGGCCTCGCGGGCGACGATCGCTGGTTCTATATCGAGGAGTGCATGGGCAAGAGCTGACCCGTCAGCATTGGGGCACGGAGAGGTCACCTGCAGCCTCGGAGCGGAGCTCGATACGATTTCGCTATCGCAGCATAGGAAGCCTTTATTGATCTCCAGACCAATTCAGGCTTCGTTCTATCGATTGGCGCGTTGGACGAACGCAAGGCCGTGTCCGGGCAGCGATCCTGGGTTGCCCTTGGGCTGCGCTTAACTGCTTCCGTGAGCATGATAATTTGCTTGGCATCTGGCATGCCAGGAGCTAGAACTGGAGTCGTTCTAAAAGACGAGATCGAGACGAATCGATGAGCCACGACGACGTGCACAAGGTCCGCCCGTTCGAGCATCCCGGTGAGGGACGCAAGCGCGCCAAAGCCACGCCCAAGGGGCGGCAGGTCGATCCCACCGCCGCGCACGAGATCGAGCAGCTGCTCGGCGACAGGCCGCGGCGGCGTGATCTCCTGATCGAATATCTGCACCTGATCCAGGACAGATATCATCAGATCTCGGCCGCGCATCTGGCCGCGCTCGCCGACGAGATGAAGCTCGCCTTCGCCGAGGTGTTCGAGACCGCGACGTTCTACGCGCATTTCGACGTGGTGAAGGAGGGCGAGCCGGATATCGCCCCACTGACGATCCGCGTCTGTGACTCCCTGACCTGTGCGATGCTCGGCGGTGAGAAGCTGCTCGAGGATCTGCAAAGCGCAAGCGGCCCTGGCATCCGTGTGGTGCGCGCGCCCTGCGTCGGTCGTTGTGATACTGCGCCGGCAGCCGAGGTCGGGCACAATTTCGTCGATCATGCGACCGTCGCCAATGTGATGGCGGCGGCGAAGGTCGGCGACACTCACGCGCATCTGCCCAACTATGTCGACTACGACGCCTATGTCGCCGGCGGCGGCTACAAGCTGCTCAATCGCGTGCGCTCCGGCGAGTTGTCGAAGGACGATCTGCTGAAGGGGCTCGACGATGCTTCGCTGCGCGGCCTTGGCGGCGCCGGCTTCCCGACGGGACGGAAATGGCGCGCCGTGCTCGGCGAGCCCGGTCCGCGGCTGATGGCGATCAACGGCGACGAGGGCGAGCCCGGCACCTTCAAGGACCGCGTCTATCTCGAAAGCGATCCGCATCGCTTCATCGAGGGCATGCTGATCGGCGCGCATGTGGTGCAGGCCTCCGATGTCTACATCTACCTGCGCGACGAATATCCGGCCTCGCGCGAGATTCTGGAGCGCGAGATCGCAAAGCTTCCGCCGGGCGGTCCAACGCTGCACATGCGCCGCGGCGCCGGCGCCTATATCTGCGGTGAGGAATCCTCACTGCTCGAAAGCATCGAGGGCAAGCGTGGCCTGCCCCGGCACAAGCCGCCTTATCCGTTCCAGGTCGGCCTGTTCGGCCTGCCGACGTTGATCAACAACATCGAGACGCTGTGGTGGGTCCGCGACATCGTCGAGAAGGGCGCTGATTGGTGGAAGGGCAATGGCCGCCACGAGCGTCATGGCCTGCGCAGCTTCTCTGTCTCGGGCCGAGTCAAGAATCCCGGCATGAAGCTCGCACCCGCGGGCATCACCGTGCGCGAGCTGATCGACGAATATTGCGGCGGCATGGCCGATGGCCATCAGTTCTATGCGTACCTGCCGGGCGGCGCATCCGGCGGTATCCTGCCGGCGTCGATGGACGATATCCCGCTCGATTTCGGCACGCTGGAAAAATACGGCTGCTTCATCGGCTCTGCCGCGATCGTGATCCTGTCGCAAAAGGACAGCGTGCGCGCGGCGGCGTTGAACCTGATGAAATTCTTCGAGGACGAGAGCTGCGGCCAGTGCACGCCGTGCCGCGTCGGAACCCAGAAGGCGGCCCTGCTGATGCAGAAGCCGGTCTGGAACCGCGCTCTTCTGGAAGAATTGAGCCAGGCGATGCGCGATGCCTCGATTTGCGGGCTTGGACAGGCGGCATCGAATCCGCTGGCCACCGTGATCAAATATTTCCCTGACGAGTTCAAGGAAGCGGCCGAATGACCAAGATTACCTTCGAGCTCGACGGCAAGCAGGTCGAAGCCAATCCCGGCGAGACGATCTGGCAAGTCGCAAAACGCCAGGGCCGCGAGATCCCGCATCTGTGCTATTCGCCCGCGCCCGATTATCGGCCCGACGGCAATTGCCGCGCCTGCATGGTCGAGATCGAGGGCGAGCGCGTGCTGGCTGCGTCCTGCAAGCGGACGCCGTCGGTCGGCATGAAGGTGAAGTCGGAGTCCGCGCGCGCGGTGTCGGCGCAGAAGATGGTGATGGAGCTGCTCGTCGCCGACCAGCCGGCGCGCGAGACCAGCCACGATCCGGATTCGAAATTCTGGCACTGGGCCGAGACGACAGGCGTCACCGAGAGCCGCTTCCCCGCCGCCGAGCGCTGGGCAACCGACGCCAGCCATCCGGCGATGCGCGTCAACCTCGACGCCTGCATCCAGTGCGGCTTGTGCGTACGCGCCTGCCGCGAGGTCCAGGTCAACGACGTCATCGGCATGGCCTATCGCAACCATGGCTCGAAGATCGTGTTCGACTTCGACGATCCCATGGGCGAGTCCACCTGCGTCGCCTGCGGCGAATGCGTGCAGGCTTGCCCGACCGGCGCGTTGATGCCGGCCGTGATGCTCGACGAGAAGCAGACCCGTGTCACCTACGCCGACAAGAAGGTGGATTCGCTCTGCCCGTTCTGCGGCGTCGGCTGTCAGGTGACCTATGAGGTCAAGGACGAGAAGGTGATCTATGCGGAGGGCCGCGACGGCCCCGCCAATCGCAACCGTCTCTGTGTGAAGGGCCGTTTCGGCTTCGACTACATCCACCATCCGCATCGCCTGACCAAGCCGCTGGTGCGGCTGCCGAACGCGAAGAAGGATGCCAACGACCAGGTCGATCCCGCCAATCCCTTCACCCATTTCCGTGAAGCGAGCTGGGAGGAAGCGCTCGACATCGCCGCCAAGGGCCTCGTCAAGATCCGCGACGAGAAGGGCGTGAAGGCGCTGGCGGGCTTCGGCTCGGCCAAGGGCTCGAACGAAGAGGCCTATCTGTTCCAGAAGCTGGTGCGTACCGGCTTCGGCTCCAACAACGTCGACCATTGCACCCGACTGTGCCACGCCTCGTCGGTGGCGGCGCTGTTCGAAGGCTTGAGCTCGGGCGCGGTATCGGCGCCATTCTCGGCTGCGATGGATGCCGAAGTGATCATCGTGATCGGCGCCAACCCGACCGTGAACCATCCGGTCGCCGCGACCTTCATCAAGAATGCGGTCAAGCAGAACGGCGCAAAGCTGTTCGTGATGGATCCGCGCCGGCAGACGCTGTCGCGCCACGCGACCAAACACCTGCAGTTCAAGCCCGGCTCCGACGTCGCGATGCTGAACGCGATGATCCACACGATCATCACCGAAGGCCTGACCGACGACCAGTACATCGCCGGCTACACCGAAGGCTTCGAGGACCTCAAGGAGAAGATCAAGGAATTCGCGCCGGAGAAGATGGAAGCGATCTGCGGCATCCCGGCGCAAACCTTGCGCGAGGTTGCCCGGACATATGCCCGCGCAAAATCGTCGATCATCTTCTGGGGCATGGGCATCAGCCAGCATGTCCACGGCACCGACAATGCGCGCTGCCTGATTGCGCTGGCGCTGATCACCGGCCAGGTCGGCCGTCCCGGCACCGGCCTGCATCCGCTGCGCGGCCAGAACAACGTGCAGGGCGCCTCCGACGCCGGCCTGATCCCGATGTTCCTGCCGGACTATCAGCCGGTTGGTCGCGACGATCTGCGCGGCAGCTTCGAAAAGCTTTGGCAGCAGGACCTTGATCCCGTCCGCGGCCTGACCGTGGTCGAGATCATGAATGCGATCCACGCTGGCGAGATCACGGGCATGTATATCGAGGGTGAGAACCCCGCGATGTCCGATCCGGATCTGCAGCACGCGCGCCATGCGCTCGCCATGCTCGATCATCTCGTGGTGCAGGATCTCTTCGTCACCGAGACCGCGTTCCATGCCGACGTCATCCTGCCGGCTTCGGCGTTCGCGGAGAAGGACGGCTCCTTCACCAATACCGATCGCCGCGTGCAGCTGGCCCGCCAGGTGATCAAGCCTCCGGGCGATGCGCGGCAGGATCTCTGGATCATTCAGGAGATCGGCAAGCGCATGGGCCTGCCCTGGAATTACGCCGGCCCGGGCGACGTCTTCACCGAGATGGCAGAGCTGATGCCGTCGCTGAAGAACATCACCTGGGAGCGGCTGGTGCGCGAAGGCGCGGTGACCTATCCGGTCGACGATCCCAACAAGCCCGGCAATGAGATCATCTTCACCACGGGCTTCCCGACCGCCAGCGGCCGCGGCAAGATCGTGCCGGCCAAGGTCATCCCGCCGGACGAGATTCCCGACGCCGAGTATCCGATGGTGCTGTCGACCGGTCGCGTGCTGGAGCACTGGCACACGGGTTCGATGACCCGCCGCGCCCAGGTGCTCGACCAGATCGAGCCGGAGGCGGTCGCCTTCATGTCGCCGAAGGACATGCGCAAGAAGAACCTCACACCGGGCGATTTCATTCGTCTGGAGACCCGCCGCGGCGCGGTCGAGGTCAAGGTCCGCTCGGACCGCGACGTGCCGGAGAACATGGTGTTCATGCCGTTCTGCTATGCGGAGGCGGCGGCGAACCTGCTGACCAATCCGGCGCTCGATCCGTTCGGCAAGATCCCGGAGTTCAAGTTCTGCGCGGCCCGGGCCGAGCGCGTGGAAATGCGGGACGCGGCGGAGTAGGGCACTGGCGTTAGTTGGCGGCTCAGTGCCGCCAATTTACCGGTGTCGTCCTGGCGAAAGCCAGGACCCATACCGCGTGATCCATCGATTGCAGACGGTCGCAGTACCGGACTGCGAGCCTTAGCCAAACTCTTCCCTGGGGTTATGGGTCCCCGCGTACGCGGGGACGACAACGGAGAGCGTGGCGGGGAATTGTACCCCTACATCGTCATCGCTTCGTTCCTCGCAATGACGGTGCTAAACGTGGCCCATGTCCAAGGTCACCCCCGCCACCCGGGCCCTCACGGCCGCCGGTGTTGCCTTCACCGTCCATGCCTACGACTATGATCCTGACGCCGAGAGCATCGGGCTGCAGGCGGCCGCCGCGCTCGGTGAAGACCCGGCACGTGTCCTCAAGACGCTGATGGCGCTGGTGGACGGCAAGCCGGTCTGTGTGGTCGTGCCGTCCGACCAGGAGGTCTCGATGAAGAAGCTCGCCGCAGCCGCGGGCGGCAAGTCGGCGCAGATGATGAAGCCGCCGGAGGCCGAGCGCGTCACCGGCTACAAGGTTGGCGGCATCAGCCCGTTCGGGCAGCGCAAGCCCATTCGCGCCGTGATCGAGCAGAGCGCGCTCGCGCATGATCTCGTCTATCTCAATGGCGGCCAACGCGGGTTGCAGGTGCGGCTCAAGCCGGGTGATGTGAGGGACGTCGTGAAAGCGGTCGTCGCGGATGTGCTGGCGTGACGGCAATGGAGCGCGATCATGAGGCGGCCACTGCTACTGTGGTTCGCGATCTTGCTTGTGGTCTGCCCGCCGGCTGAGGCGCATCAGATCAATCTTGTGACCGCGCGCGTGGCCCTCACCGCCGATCGCATTGTGAACGTCGAGATGGGATTGAAGGGCAGCGATGTCGATCGCCTGATCGGCACGCAGATCCATGATGCAGGGCAGGACGCGGTCGACCCGGTCGCGGTCAAAGCGGCCAAGTCCGCAATCGTCGATTATCTCCGCAGGCACCTGGCCGTGACAGGCGGCGGTACGGCTTGTTCGGCGGGCGATGCCGCGATCCTGCCTGATGGTGACGGCATCGTCTATCGCAACAGCTTTGCTTGCGCGGACGCGGCCGGCGACATCGTCTATCGCTCCACCGTGCTGACGGCGAAAGACAAGACCGCGCGACAGGTGGTGCTGATCGCGCAGGGCAGGTCCGAGGCGCAGGCCTTGCTCGATGCCGACAATACGACGGTGACGCTCTCGACGGCGCCGCCATCGCCGTTCTCGATCATGCAACGCTATTTGCTCACCGGCATCGAGCACATCTTTCTCGGTTACGATCACATCGCATTTCTGGTCGCGATCGTCTTGTGGGCGCGACGGCTCTTGCCGGTCGTCAAGATCGTGACCGCTTTCACCATCGCCCACTCCCTGACATTGTCGCTCGCGGCGCTGAATGTCCTGGTCATCCCGAGCCGCATCGTGGAGCCGGCGATCGCGGCCTCGATCGTGTTCGTGGCGGCCGAGAACTTCTTCTCGCGGGACGTCGACAAGCGCTGGCGCGTGGCTCTTTTGTTTGGTCTGATCCACGGCTTTGGCTTCGCCGGCGCTCTTCACGAGATCGGCCTGCCGCCGGATGCGATCGTCCCGGCGCTGGCCGCCTTCAACATGGGCGTCGAGATCGGGCAGATCGCGATCGTCGCGCTGATGGTGCCGATACTTGGCCTGTTGGACCGTGTGACTGTGGTCGGGCCGGATGAGCCGGCACGCGCGACGAGACTGGTCTACTCGGTGTCCGCGGCGATTGGGCTGCTCGGTGGATATTGGCTGCTGACGCGCGTGCTCGAGGCGTGATCGGGCCGGCCTACTGCTTCTGTAACAGCTTCAGCCGGCAGCGCAGCGCCTCGCGGATGTGTGCGCGGGCAAGCTGCTCTGCTTTGTCGCCGTTGCGCGCGGCGATGGCGTTGATGATGGCCTGGTGCTCGCCATGGCTGGACGAGGGGCGGCCCGATACGGAGAAGGTGGTCGGGCCGAGCAGGGCGATCCAGTCCTGCAATTCCCGCGAAGCGTTGTCGAGATAGCGGTTGCGCGCTGCCCGGCATATGGCCTCGTGGAAGCTGCGATTGAGTCTTGCCATCTCGGCCGCGTCCGCTGCGGGAGCTTCGACAAAAGCCTGCGCGATATCCCGGAGCGCATCGACCTCGGGCGCCGAAGCGTGTTCAGCGGCAAGGCGCGCCGCGGCGCCTTCCATGATCTCGCGCATGGCGTAAAGCTCGAGAACCTCGGAGATGTCGAGATTGCGCACGATCAGCCCGCGGCCGCCGGCGGGCTCGACGAAGCCGCGCGCGGCGAGCCGGCCGAGCGCTTCGCGCACCGGGGTGCGGCTGACCTTGAGCCGCTGTGCGACCTCTTCCTCGCGCAGGCGATCTCCGGCGCGGTAGTTGCCGGCCTGGAGTGCTTCACAGAGCGAGCGGAACACGGCCTCGCCGAGCGCAACGCCGCCGCCGCGCGCGATTGATCCGCCTGTCTTTGCCGGGCGCCTTGCCATGTTCCCTCGACGCAAGGCGCATCCTGCCCACGCAGAGATGTCGCTTGCACAGCTTATGTATATCTTTGTATACAAAAGTACGCAATGGCGGTGCGGGTGACCGGTGCCGCCGGTGGATAGAATGTTTCCACTTCGTCGTATCGGACGGACGGCATGAGCAGCAAATACGACGTGCTGGTGATCGGCGGCGGCAACGCGGCGCTGTGCGCGGCGATCGCGGCGCGGCGCGGTGGTGCCTCGGTGCTGGTGCTCGAAGGCGCGCCGAAGTTCTATCGCGGCGGCAACACCCGCCACACCCGCAACATGCGTTGCGCCCATGACGCCGCAACCGAAATCCTGACCGGTCCCTACACTGAGGACGAGTTCTGGGAGGACCTGCTGCGCGTCACCGGCGGGCAGACCGACGAGGTGCTCGCGCGCCACATGATCCGCGAATCCAAGGACATCCTGAACTGGATCGTGGAGCAGGGCGTGCGCTGGCAGCCCTCGCTCGGCGGCACGCTGAGCCTCGGCCGTACCAATTCCTTCTTCCTCGGCGGCGGCCGGGCGATGCTGAATGCGCTCTATCTCACCGCCGAGCGGCTCGGCGTCGAGGTCGAATACGACGCCGAGGTCACCGACCTCTTGATCGAAGACGGCATGTTCCTCGCCGCGCGCCTGAAACGGCCGATCAAGGGCGAGACCGAGATCCGCGCGACCTCGCTGGTCGCCGCGGCCGGCGGGTTCGAGGCAAACATCGAATGGCTCAAGCAATATTGGGGCGAGGCCGCCGACAATTTCCTGATCCGCGGCACGCCCTATAATCGCGGTTCGATCCTGAAGATGTTGCTCGACAGGGGCGTGCAGGAGGTCGGCGATCCCACCCAGTGCCATGCGGTCGCGATCGACGCCCGCGCGCCGAAATTCGACGGCGGCATCATCACACGTCACGACTCCGTGGTGTTCGGCATCGTCGTCAACAAGCACGCCCAGCGCTTCTACGACGAAGGCGAGGACCTCTGGCCGAAGCGCTACGCGATCTGGGGCCGGTTGGTCGCGGCGCAGCCCGACCAGATCGCCTACATCATCTTCGACTCCACCGTGGTCACGAGCTTCATGCCGACGCTGTTTCCGCCGATCGCCGGACAGACCGTGGCCGAGCTCGCCGGCAAACTGGAGCTCGACCCGGCAGCGCTGGAAAAGACGATCGCCGAGTTCAACGCCGCGGTGCTATCAGGCACCTTCGACCACACGATTCTGGATGATTGCCGCACCGAAGGCATCACGCCGCCCAAGACGCACTGGGCGCGCAAGATCGAAACGCCGCCTTATCTCGCCTATCCGGTGCGGCCCGGCATCACCTTCACCTATCTCGGCACGCGCGTGACCAAGGAGGCGCGGATGCTGATGGCTGACGGCAAGCCGTCAGGCAACATGTTCGCCGCCGGCGAGATCATGGCCGGCAACGTGCTCGGCAAAGGCTACGCAGCTGGCATGGGCATGACGATCGGCAGCGTGTTCGGGCGGATCGCGGGACGGGAAGCGGCAAAACATGCACGGAACTAGGATCCTGAACGAAGCCGACCGCCTGATGACGGTCTGCAATTCCTGCCGCTACTGCGAGGGGCTGTGCGCGGTATTTCCGGCCATGGAAATGCGCCGCGCCTTCTCGGACGGCGACCTCAACTATCTCGCCAATCTCTGCCATTCCTGCGGCGCCTGCTACGTCGATTGCCAGTTTTCGCCGCCGCACGAGTTCAACGTCAACGTTCCCCAGACGCTAGCGATTGCGCGCGCGGAATCCTATGCCGCTTATGCCTGGCCGAGGGCGCTGTCCGGCGCCTTCGCGCGCAACGGTCTGGTCATCAGCATCGTCGCTGCGCTCAGCATGGCAGTTTTCATCCTCGGCTTTGCCGCTTTGAATGACCGCAGCGTTCTGTTCGGCGTGCACAGCGGTCCTGGTGCGTTCTACAAGCTGATGCCGCACAACGCGATGGCCGCGCTGTTCAGCGCCGCATTCCTCTTTGCGATCCTGGCGCTCGTCATGAGCGTGCGCGCTTTCTGGCGCGACATCGGGCCGCCGATCGGTGGCCACGCCGACGGGGGCTCGATCTTCCAGGCGATCCGCGATGCCGGCGAGCTGCGCTATCTCCATGGCGGCGGCGTCGGCTGCTACAACGAGGACGACAAGCCGACCGACCGGCGCAAGCTGTATCACCACCTGACCTTCTACGGCTTTCTGCTGTGCTTCGCCGCCACCTCGGTCGCCACGCTGTATCACTATCTGCTCGGCCGCGAGGCGCCGTATCCGTGGTGGGACCTGCCCGTCGTGCTCGGCTCGCTCGGCGGCATCGGCCTGATCATCGGCCCGATCGGCCTGTTCACGGCCAAGATGCGACGCGATCCGGCGCTGCTCGACGAGTTTAGCTACGGCATGGATGTCGGCTTCATCGCCATGCTGTTCCTGACCGGGCTCACCGGCATGGCGCTTCTGGTCCTGCGTGAGACCGCCGCAATGGGGCCATTGCTGGCGCTGCATCTCGGCGCAGTGTTCGCGCTGTTCGTCACCATGCCCTATGGCAAGTTCGTGCACGGCATCTACCGTTTCGCCGCGCTGGTGCGCTATGCGCAGGAGCGGCGGACTGCAGCGTGACCCGCTATCTCGGTTGAAAGCGGCCCTCGCGCAGGAAGGCGATGGTCTGCGCGATCGCGGCGGCGTGGCGCGGAAGCCCGGTATGCGACGTCTTCACGACGATATGGTCGGCCATGCCGGCCAGCCCCGCGCTTTGCACAGAGACCCGTCCGTCATTTGGCTTCGGCAGAACGAGCAGGCCGGCGACGGGATCGATGAAGCGGCTTCCGGCGATCACGCCGACCGGATAGTCGATGGCGGGGAGGGCATTCGGCGCGGTCGCAGGCGTGGTGGTGAGCTCGAGCCCGGCTGGCCCGTAGAATTTGCGATAGGGCAAAGATCCCCGCAGGAGATCGGCGACCTCGCTGCCGCTGTTCGGCGTGCCCAGCATCACGACGCGGCCAAGCCGGGCCGGCCGGTGTTTCGCGATATAAGCGCGCGCGACGAGCCCGCCCATCGAATGCGCGACGAAATGCAGCGGTGCGTCGCGCTCGGCGAAACGGGTGATCGCCGGGTGGATATCCTCCGCAAGCGCGGCGATCGGCTTGCTGCGGCTGGGATAGTCGATGTTGAGCGTTGCGAAGCCGGCCGCACGAAGCGCCCGTTCCAGCTTCATCAGAGATGCCGAGGTCCGCGCGATGCCGTGAAGCAGAACCACTCCCGGGCATCGCGCGTCGCCTGAATGAGGCGCCTCGTGCATCTGTCTTACGCCACCTCGCGCTCCGGCGCGGACGCCTGCTCGCGCGCCATCGTCGTCGCGGTGACGTAGTCGGTCTTGCCGGTGCCGAGCAGCGGCACCTTGTCGACCACCAAGATCGCCGCGGGAACGGTCAGCTCGGACGCGCCGATCGTCTTGGCCTGGCCCTGCATCGCGCTGCGCTCGGCATTCTTCTCCGTCGTCAGCAGCACGATGCGCTCGCCCTTGCGCGGGTCGGGGATCGAGACGGCGACCGATGCGGCCTGCGGCCACAACGTCGCGGCGATGCTCTCGACCGCGGACAGCGAGACCATTTCGCCGGCAATCTTGGCAAAGCGCTTGGCACGGCCCTTGATGGTGATGAAGCCGGCGGCGTCGATCGCCACGATGTCGCCGGTGTCGTGCCAGCCCTCGGGAAGCTTTTCGAGTACGCCCGGATTTTCGGCCCTGAGGTAACCCAGCATCACGTTCGGCCCGCGCACCGAGAGGCGCCCACCTTCCTCGATGCCGGGGACCGGATCGAGGCGGCTTTCCATCAGCGGCGAGAGGCGGCCGACGGTGCCGGGGCGGTTGGCCATCGGCGTGTTCATCGCCAGCACCGGCGCCGTCTCGGTGACGCCGTAGCCTTCGAGGATGCGGATGCCGTAGCGCTCCATGAACACCTGCCGTGTGCGGTCCTTGACCGCTTCGGCGCCGGCGATCACGAGCCGCAGGGTGCGGAAGTCGTAGGCGTGCGCCGAGCGGGCGTAGCCGGTCAGGAACGTATCGGTGCCGAACAGGATCGTGGCGCCGGTCTGGTAGATCAGCTCGGGCACGATGCGGTAGTGCAGCGGCGAGGGGTACATGTAGATTGGAATGCCCCCGAGCAGCGGCATCATCATCCCGCCGGTCAGCCCGAACGAATGGAACACCGGCAGCACGTTGAACACCTTGTCATTGGCGTTGGCATCGACCCGCGCCAGCGCCTGCGCCGCGTTGGCGAGGATGTTGCGGTGGGACAGCACCACGCCCTTGGGCGTGCCTTCCGAACCCGACGTGAACAGCACGACGGCGGGGTCGCTGGCCTGGCGGGCGACGCGCGGCGCGGTGCCTGCGAGCAGGCCCTTGATCTTGTCGGCCGTCCCGATCGAGGCGCGGACGTCCTCGAGATAGACGACTCGGGCTTCCGCGGAGATCGCAGCCATCAGCTTGTCGAGCTTGCCTTTCTCGATGAAGGCCTTCGATGTCAGCACGGTCTTGACCTGCGCGGCCTTCATGGCCGCGAGGACGTTGACCGGGCCGGCCGAGAAGTTGAGCATCGCCGGGACCCGGCCGATGTTCTGCAGCGCCATGAAGACCACGGCGACGCCTGCGGAATTCGGCAACAGCACGCCGACATTCTCGCCCACGGCGGTGCCGGTCTCGAGTTTCCGACTCAAGACCTGCGCGCCAAGGATCAGCTTGCGATAGGTCAGCTTGGTACCGAGCGCGTCCTCGATGATGACCTTGCCGGTGTCACGGTCGCGATAGGCGTGTCCGAGCGCCTCGAACAGGGTGTGATCGAGCATGGCGTTCTTGACCATCGCATCGATCATCACGTCCTGGAGTGCGGCGCCGGCGGCGTTGCGGCGCGCCTTGCCCTTCAGCGCCGGGTCGACCGGCAGCTTGATCGGCGGCAGGATGGTGACCGTCACACGCGGGAACCACGAGCGCTTGATCTGGCTGGAGTTGAGGTAGCTGAGATGCGAGCGCTGCGCGCCTTCGATGCGAACGGGTACGACCACCGCATCGGCCTTGTCCGCGATCATCGCGGTGCCGTCATAGACCTTCATCAGCGAGCCCGAGACGGTGATGCGTCCTTCCGGAAAGATCACCACCGGCTCGCCGGCGGCGACCAGCTTGATCAGGTCCCGCGCAGCCAGCGGCTTGCTCGGATCCATGGTGTAGTGCTTGACGACGCGCAAGAACGGCTTGGCCCACCAGGCCTTGGCGATGCCGGTGTCGACCGCGAAGCTCGCGTCGATCGGCAGCACGGCATGGAGCAGCGGGCCATCGATCAGGCTGACATGGTTGGGCGCGATCAGCATGCGCGTGCCGGCAGGCGGCAGGTTCTCGAGGCCGCGAACCTCGGTGCGGAACAGTGCGCGGAACAGCAGTCCGCCGAAATCGCGCACGCCTTCCTTGCCCCATTTCGTCAGCACGAACCAGACTGCGCCGAAGCTGGCGACGCCGAGCCCGAAGAAGATCCAGCCGATGTGAAGGCCAGCCGCCTGCAGCAGCGCGACGAACAGCGAGCCGACCACCATGAAGGCGGCCTGCAGCACGTTGCCGGCGGCGATGATGCGGGCACGCTCGGACGGTGCCGACCAGGCCTGGACCGCGGCAAAGGAGGGAACGACGAACAAGCCGCCGCCGAATGCGAAGGCGACGAAGTCGACGAGCATACGCAAGCCGGCGAACGAGGTGGCGAAGCCGAGTGCGGTGATGTCCTGCCCCTTGGCGGTCACGCCGATCGCCCAGGCGAGGTCGAGGCCCGCAAAGCCCATGATGATGGCGCCGATCGGCACCAACGCGAGGTTCGGGCGAACGTGGCTGAGGCTGGCGGCAAACAGCGAGCCGATGGCGATGCCGATCGCGAAGATCGCAAGGCACAGCGTTACCACGCCCTCCGAGCCACCGACGACCTCCTTGATCAGCGCCGGCAGCAGCGACAGCACGATGGCGCCGACCAGCCAGAACCAGGAGACGATCACGGTACCATCCCAGAGGCGATGGTCGGCATGGAGCGTCCTGAGCAGGCTCACCGTCGAGGTCCAGGGATTGGCGTCGACAGGCAGATCGGGCGCAGAGGGCGTCGTCTGCGGAATGCGGGAGGCGAAGGCCCATGACAGCAAGGCCAGCACGACCACGGCCGATGCGACCCAGCCCATATGCGCGGATCCCGCCACGAACTGGCCGCCGGCGACGGTGCCGAGCAGGATCGCCATGAAGGTCGCGCCTTCGACCAGCGCGTTGCCGGTCGCGAGCTCGCCGAGCTCGAGCTGATCCGGAAGCATGGCGTATTTCACGGGTCCGAACAGCGCGGCGATGGTGCCGAACAGGGCGAGCGCTGCGAACAGGAGCGGCACCGAGTGCAGGAAGAAGCCGGCGGCGGCAAAGCAAGCAGCGAAGATCTCGGCGAACTTGAGCCGCCTTGCGACGACGGATTTGACGTATTTGTCGGCGAGCTGGCCGCCGAGCCCGGACAGGATGAAATAGGGGAAGATGAAGACCGCGCCTGCCACCGTCACCAGCGCATCGCCGTGGCCGGTTGCGGCACTGTAAAGCAGGATGATGACGAGTGCGTTCTTGAGCACGTTGTCATTGAGCGCCGAGAAGAATTGCGCCCAGAACAGTGGGGCAAAGCGGCGTGACGACATCAATTCCCTGATCATGACTAGTCCTGTTTTGGAAAGGCAGAATGAGGTTCGTTACGTTGTCTTTGAAGCGTCACGACCGGAAGGGGAGGGGACGAACGATTGCGGGCGCTGATGGCCTGCCTGCCTTGTCCCCTCGATCCCTCTGATCCTGTTGGTCTCCAAGCGGCGTCGTTAGGTTCGCAAAATATCTGGGCGCGCCTTACCGGGTATGCGCCGAGCGATGAGGAAAAGCTGAACCGCGTCACTGAAGTCTGGCGAGATCGGCCGCGAACATCGGGACATGGTAAGTCCTTCCTTGCAACCAGTTCTTGCATTCGAGACGACCTGCGTGTGCAGGTCGGGTGCGCCTCAGGTGAGATGGGCGAGGTGACGAAAGGGCGAGAGGCGGCGGAGCAGGCTGATCCGGCGGCCGTCCTGACGGGCACGCGCGCGGCTCGCCCGCCACATCCGCAAGGTCGCCCGGCGTTCTGTCAGCACGCCGGCAATGTCGCAGGCATTTGCGATGCGATCGATCGGCGTCATGGCGAACCGCAGCAGGGCGCGGCCAAGGCCGGTCACCAGGGCGGTGGCGTCGTCGACGAAGGTAGCGGCGATATCAATAGCGAGGGTTTGCATTTTGGTCGTCTCCAGGTTAATTTGAACAATGTTCACATGAGTAGTTCGAAAATGAACAATGTTCAAGAAGAATCGTTGCGGGATCAGAAAAAAAATCGGCGGCGGCTCCAGATCCTGGAGATCGCGCGGGGGATTATCGCGACTAAAGGATTGAGATCGTTGAAGGTTCGGGACGTTGCCGAGGCCGCCGGCTGCTCCGTTGGCAGCGTCTACAACGAGTTCGGCGACTTCGACGGGGTCATCCTGACCGTCAATCGGGAGACCGTTCAGGCGCTCACGGCCCGGCTTCGCGGGGTTCCGGCCGAAGATCCCGTTCGCCAGCTCTACGGGCTTGCCGAGACCTATCTCGAATTCTTCGCGGAGCACGCCAATCTGCTGCGCTCGCTGTTCGAGCATCGAATGGAGGACGACCGTCCCTATCCCGACGACATCCTGCAGATGGTGATGGACGCTTTTGCGCTGATGCACCCACCCCTGGTGCGGCTGCTACCGGATGCGGATGACGTGAAGATCGCGCTGTTGTCGCGCACCTTGTTTTCTGCCGTGCACGGAATCATCTCGCTCGGTCTCGAGGAGCGCATGGTGGCCGTGCCGCCGCAGATGCTGCGTCAGCAGATCGAACAGTTCGTCGACGCCCATCTCGCCGGCCTCGGCATTCTGCCGGTCGGCGCGCGGAAGTCTTGATCGGGCGCCGGTGCTACCAGGCGTATCGCAGGCTCGCGGTGCCGGAATAGGTGGTGCTGCGGGCCGCGAACTCGCCGTCGAACTTGGCCGACAACGCAACACCGTTCGTAAACTTCAGCTCGGCCCCGGCCGATGCAAGCGCGGCATCCTTTGCCGGCGTCGCGCCTTGCACGATGAAGCTCGCGCCGGGCAGCGCCTGGAATGCGGCGACGAGCGTCGGATCGCTCACCCAATCATGGGCCCAGGCCGCGCGGCCGCGCAACGTCAGGACCGCGTTCGGTGCGACCAGTGTGGCGCGATCGAAGCGCGCGCCGAGTTCGCTGCGCGTGTCGGAGGCCGTACGCCCCCGATAGGTCAGGCCGAAGCCGCCGGCGCCGAGGTCGGTCTCGGTGTAGGTCGGCATGCGGAAGACCTGTGCCTGCGCCGCTGCGTATGGCGTGATGCCGCCGAGCGGCGTTGCGAAGCGGTAGCCGCCCTCGATGCGGCCGCCGACGGTTTGTGCGTCGAACTTCGCGGTCAGCCGGTTGCCAAAGGGGGCGAAGCGATCCGTCGACATCCAGTGATTGGCCACGGCGAGGGATGCGGCGAAATAGGCTGGCCCCGTACGCGCGGCGGTGTAGACACCGGCCTGCATGGCATCACTCCTGCCGCCGCCGATTGCCTGCGCGAGGTCCCATTTGGTAGCGCCGCCCGAAAGCGCGAAGCCGACCAGTGCATCGCGGCTGACATGATAATCGGCGCCGGCAGCAAAGCCGCCCGCGCGCGCGCCCAAATCATGGCTGCCGATCACGACCGGGTCGCCGCTGGTCCGGTTGGTGCCGCCGAATGCCGTGCCCCAGGCCGTCCAGCGCTCCGCAAAGGGCACTGCTTTCGCAGACGGCGCACCCAAAAGCTTGTTGTAGGCGAGGGCGATATCCGCAGGCAGCGCGGCACGTTCGGGGCTGAAGCCGAATGCCGTATCGCCTGCACCCGTAGCCGGGCCGCCGCGTCCGCTCACGAACGGATCGAGCATGAGGCCGAGGAATTGGCCCGTGAACTGGAAGGCGCCCTGTTGCGCGCCGGTCGCAGCCTCGCCCGAGAGCTGATCCAGATTGTAACGGAGCTGTGCATCGCTCTGGCCCGCGAACGAGGACAGGAAAGGCAAATTGGCGCCGAACGAGCTCAGCGCGCCGGCCACGGCCTTCTGGTTCTGCGTCTGGGCGACGGTAGAGAAGGCTGCCGCGTTGTAGTTGAGTGTCAGGAAGACAGAGAATCCGTCATAGCCAAGGGCAGAGGAGAAGAACTGCGGATTGTATCCGCTAATCGTCACACCGGAAAACGTCCCGGTCAGGCCGTTCGGCGCGCTGAGGATGGTATATTTCGTCGAGGGGCCGTAGGCGCCCGCAAGCGTGGTGACAGCGACGGTGCCGCCGTTCAGCGTCGCGGTCGAGGCAGCAATCTTGTCGGATTGTCCGGCCCCGTTGACGGAGATCGCGTAGGTCGAGCCCGCGTTGAACGTGGTATTGCCGTAGCTCGTGAGGGAACCGAGATTGCCGGGTGCGACCGTGCCGCCCGAGAGCACGGTGAGATCGCCGATGGCGCCGTTTCCGGCGAGGGTGCCGCCGCTGATCGTCATCGCAACGTTGGGCATCCCGCCATCGACGACGAGGCTGCCGGCCTGGACATTCATGGTCGCTGCGTCCGTCGTCGAGCCCGTCAGCGTCCAGGTGGAGCTGCCGGTTTTCTGCATCATCTCGAAGTCCTTGAACTGGTCGGCCGCGCCGAATGTGCCGAGGTCGAACGCCGCGTTGGCGGTTCCGCCCAGGCGCAACGTGTCCATTCCGTTGCCACCCACGACCCAGCCCGTGATGTTCGATCCCGCGCGCAGCTCGAAGACGTCGTTGCCGCCCTTGAGGTCGACGGCCGTGCTGACGATGTTGTGGACGATCGTGCCGGCGTTGATGATGATGTCCTGACTGTTCGAGCCGATGATCGCGGTGCCCGAGGCATTCGATATCGTGCCGGCGTTGTTGATGGTGTTGCCGTCTGCCGCGCCGTTGAGCTCGAAGGCCGCCGGGCCGTTGCCCTGGACGAGGCCGCTCGACAGGATGGTCACCTGATTGCTCGCCGAGCCGGCGAATATGCCGATGCCGGCGCTTCCGGCAGTCCCGCTTCCAACCGTCCCTCCGATCACGATGGTGTTGTTGCTCGAACCGGACAGACTGAGCGCCGTCGAGCCGAGGACCGGTGACCCAACTGCGGCACCCGCATCCACGGTGATTGCATTGTTGGCTCCGCCTGACACGATGATGCCGTCGCTGTTGGCTGACCCGACCGAGGCGTTGTTGAAGACCCTGATCGAGCTGTTGGATGCTGTTTGAAGCACAATGCTCGCAAAAGTGGGGTCGTTCACCGTGGTCGCGGTGGTGCCGTCGCCGATGTTGATGGTGACGCCGTTGACTACGGGGAATGTCTTGATCTGGGTGTTATTCCCGACGCAGGTGATTGAATCACCCGACTGAAGCGTCGTCAGCGTGCCGGCTCCGGTCACCACACACACCGCTTGCGCCGGCGTGATGAACCACGGTAGCGGACCGCTTGCGGCGAGGGCGCCGATCGCGGTGCTCAGAAGTAGCATGCGCCGCCGGGGCGTGTTCGAGCGGACGATATTGCGCGGGGCCAGCAAACGATTCCAAGGCACTTCCAAAACTCCTCCTGCGGCGCAACCCGTGGAATCGCGCCGCAAACATTGGGCAGTGCCATGCTTAGAGAAGGAGGCGCGGGCCATCGTGGCCCGGCGCGCAATGTGATGTGTCCGAATGCGAAGAGCGCCGCTTTTTCAAAGCCATGTGGCCGCGACGTCACAACTGCGCCGTATCACTGCACTGTCCGGCGCGCCAGAGTGGACCGAGACGTCATCGGGTCGGTCTGAGGCGAACTCAACCCGATCGCAATGTCGGCCGACCGTCGAATTGAAATGATGCGCGGGCGGCAATCAGCCTTGCGCGGCGGCGGCTTCGCGGTGCCAAGGCGCGACCACGACGACGTCCGGTCGCCCGCGATCGACCTGAACGCGGTTGCGTCCCTTTTCTTTGGCGCGGTAGCAGGCCGCATCGGCGCGCCGCATTGCATCCTCGAGCGTGATGTTGCGATCCGCGATGCAGGCGACGCCGACGCTGGCGGTCACCGCAAAGCAGCGATCGTCCCAGGCGAAGTTGAACAGCTCGAGCGATCGCCGCAGCCGTTCGGCGATGTCGACCGCGTTCGCAGGCGAGCACTGCGGCAGGATCAGGCCGAATTCGTCGCCGCCGAGCCGGGCCACCAGGTCATGCGGCCGCCGATCCCGTTGCAGCAGGTTTGAGATCTGGCAGAGCAGGCGGTCGCCGGCGAGATGACCGCAGCTGTCGTTGATGCTCTTGAACTGGTCGAGGTCGAGCAGGATGAGGCCGAGCGATCCCGCCGCGATGTTGTCGAGTTCGGCTTGCAGACGAGCCTCGAAGGCGCGGCGGTTGGAAAGGCCAGTCAGCCAGTCGTGCGATGCCTGCCACGCCAGGCGTTCCTTCTCGGCATGCAGAGCGTCTTCGAAGGACTGTCGCTGCAGCACCAAGCGCCTGGTGTGCCAGATCAGGAGCAGGATCAGCGCCGCGGCGGTGGCGATGTTGATGCCGGTCAGCGCCAGCTTAATGGCGCGGGAGCCTTCGCCGAGCACCGTGGAGAACCGTTTGGCATGCACCGTGAATTGGGCGTTGAGCTCGGAGAGCCGCGATGACAGGACTTGCAGGCGGTCCTCGTCCTGAATGGGTCCCTTCGCGAGCTCGGACCGGATGACCTCGCCGAACACGCTCAGCTCCAGCAGCATCGGATCGGTGGCAGCCCACTCGCGGATCGCGTCCTGAAGGAAGCTGACGCGGTTGAAGTAGCGGAACAGCCAGATCAGTCCCGGCACGTCGTCGGGATGGTTGCCGCCTTGCAGGAAGCCGATGCGGGCGGCCTCGACGTCGACCGGATCACGCTCGAGTGCCCAGCGCGCGAACTCGTCACCGATGGGAACGGCAAGCGAGGCCTGGTATTGCGTGAACTGGCTGGCATCGCCCGAATGCAAATAGAGATTGAGGAAATAGACGGCGTTCTTCTGCGAGCGCGACCACATCGCTTCGCCCGCGATATAGGCGCGGACCGACGACATCACCTCGAGACTGAATCCCGCGATCGCCGCCTGGAGCACGACGACCATCACGAAAGGCGATACGAGCTTGATGACATGAAGGAAGCTGTGTCCCTTCGTCGACGTCGCTGTTCTGCGAAACACCCTGCGTTCCCCAAATCGCGCAATGACCCCCAGCGGAGCGCTGCGCCTGCAACGCCAAGTAGAGGATATGGTTGCTTAACTCGGCCTGAAAGGCGCGGGAGACTGCATCGCAGGGTGAAACCGCTGTGAAGCCGATATGCGCAAATCGCTTCAAATGCCGGTAAATAGGACAAGGCGCCGCATCGACGAACGAATGCCTCGCATTCGTCGTGCGCGGTTTACCCGATCGAGAGAGTTTCGTCGGTGCCGTTAGACCAGCACCGGCTTGCGGACGCGGCCGGCGTCGCCGAACACGCGCAAATAACGCTCGATCTCCGAGGGCATGCCGGTCGCCTTCTCCGGATTGTCGGAGAGCTTGACGGCCGGATGGCCATCGACCGACGACACCTTGCAGACCAGCGAGATCGGATCGAGATTGAACGAGCCGTCCGGCGGGCAGCCGACGAAGTCGTTGGTGAGGTTGGTGCCCCAGCCGAAGGAGAGCCGCACCCGGCCGGCGAAGTGGTGATAGGTCTCCTCGATCGAGCCGACATCCATGGCATCCGAAAAGACGAGCAGCTTGTCCTTGGGATTGCGCCCCTTCCTTTCCCACCAGGCGACGATCTCCTCGCCGGCCTGGATCGGCGGCGCGCTGTCGGGGCGGAAGCCGGTCCAGTCCGCGACCCATTCCGGCGCATCGCGCAGGAAGGCCTTGGTGCCGAAGGCGTCGGGCAGCGCGATCAGCAAATTGCCGCCGTAAGTCTGGCGCCACTGGTCGAGAATGCGATAGGGCGCCCAGCGCAACTCCTCGTCGTCCCTGGCGAGTGCCGCGGCGACCATCGGCAGCTCATGCGCATTGGTGCCGATGGCTTCGAGATCGTTGTCCATCGCGAGCAGCACGTTGGAGGTGCCGATGAAGGACGGACCCAGGCCTTCCTTCACCGCCTCCACGCACCAGCGCTGCCAGAGGAAGCCGTGACGCCGACGTGTGCCGAAGTCGGACAGGCGCAGATTCTCCAGCTTGCGCAGCCGCTCCACCTTGGTCCACAGCTTGGCCTTGGCGCGGGCATAGAGCACGTCCAGCTCGAAGCGGCCGCGGCCCTTCGTCGCCGCGCGCGAGCGCAGCTCGTTGAGGATCGCGAGCGCCGGGATCTCCCACATCGTGGTGTGGGTCCACGGTCCGTGGAAATGCAATTCGTACTGGCCCTCGACCTTGCGCAGCTCATACTCGGGGAGGCGGAATTCGGCCAGCCAGCGGATGAAGTCCGCCGAGAACATGTGGGTCTTGCCGTAGAAGGTGTTACCCGCCAGCCAGATCAGCTCCTTCTTGGTGAAGCGGATGGTGCGGGCATGGTCGAGCTGGGCGCGCAGCTCGCCTTCGTCGATGATCTCGGCAAGCCGGACATGGCGCGAGCGGTTGATGACCGAGAAGGTCACCTGCTGATCCGGGTAGTCTTCCCGAATCATTTGCAACATCAATAGCTTGTAGAAGTCGGTATCAAGCAGGCTGCGGATGATGGGGTCCAGCCGCCAGCTGTGATTGTAGGTCCGGCTCGCAATATCGGTCACTGTCATGGGGGGATTTTAGCGCGGCGGCCCGCGCGCAACCAGTGGGTTTGGCGAAGGGTGGTCTTCCGAAAGGCGGTATCGGCGATCAGGCCTTATCAAGCCTTGGCGGCCGTCGCTGCGACCGTCTCGAGCTGGCTCCTGACCCAACGATGAGCCGGATCTTTCTGATAGCGCTGGTGCCAGACCATGAACATCGGCAGCTCGGCCAGCGTCCGCGTGCGGGACGCCAGCGGTATCCGCGTTTGCGCGAAGCCGCGCATCACGCCGGATGCGAGCAGGCTCGGCATGCTCGCCAGCATTTGCGAGCCACGCAGGAAGGACGGCACGCCGGAAAAGCTCGGGACCGAGATCGCGATGTCGCGGTGAAGACCGTTGGCCGCCAGCCGGCGGTCGAAATCGAGCCTCTCATTGTCGGTATAGACGACGGTGATGTGGCGCGCGGCGAGATAGGTGCTGCGGCTGGCCGGCGCAGTACGCGCCTTGGCATCGAAATAACAGACGTAATGATCCCTCAGCAGGCGCTTCTGCACGATGTCGATGCCGGACGGCGGCAGCGGCGTGATCAGGAGATCGCAGCGGTTCTCACGCAGCATCGCGGGGGAGGGCGACTGCGAGGGGATCACGCGCAAATTCAGGCTCTTCACCTGGCCGGCGACATGATCGAAGAACCGGGGCAGCAGCAGATCGCGCTGGAAGTCATTGGCCGCGATCGTCAACGAAAGCTGCGCGCGCGGCGGCTCGAAACTGACGCCGCCGGCAAAGCTTCGCATCTCGTCGATCAGTGCGCGCGCCTTTGCGGCCAACGCTTGCGCATGCGCGGTTGCGACGATGCCGCGGCCGGACTTGGCGAACAGGGGATCGCCCGCGATCCGCCGCAGCTTGTTCAGGGCGTGGCTGACGGCGGACTGCGTCAGGCCGAGCCGGGTGGCGGCCGCCGTGACCGAGCCTTCCTCCAGCACCGCAAGGAACAGCTCGAGGGCGTGGCCGTCGAGGGCCAAATGATCGATTTCTTTCATGCAATATATTATAATCAATCTATTTATCTGCGGAATAGACCGGCCCATGATCTCCCGATAAGCCGCGCGTCCGGACCCCGGGCGCCCCAGGGAGAGAGACACGATGAATGCCCAGGCGCCAGCCTTGCGGGATCCCCGCCTCAACCGCCCCGAGCCCCTGACGCCGCCGCTTGGTGATGGCGGCTTCTTCCAGCGCGATCGTTCGATCCATCCGCCCGCGCATGCGCCCGGTTACAAATCCTCGGTGCTTCGCTCGCCGCGGCAGTCGCTGCTGTCGCTGGAGGGCTCGGTCTCGGAGATCACGGGGCCGGTGTTCGGCCACAACGATCTCGGTCCGCTCGACAATGATCTGATCCGTAACTACGCCAAGGACGGCGATCCCGTCGGCGAGCGCATCATCGTCCACGGCCGCGTGCTGGACGAGACCGGCCGCGGCGTTCCGAACACCCTGGTCGAGTTCTGGCAGGCCAACGCCGGCGGCCGCTACCGGCACAAGAAGGACACCTATCTGGCGCCGGTCGACCCGAATTTCGGCGGCTGCGGCCGCGCGCTCACCGACGACACCGGTTACTATTATTTCCGCACCGTGAAGCCGGGGCCCTATCCCTGGCGCAACTACGTCAACAGCTGGCGTCCCGCCCACATCCATTTCTCGGTGTTCGGTTCGGGCTTTGCGCAGCGGCTGATCACGCAGATGTATTTCGAGGGCGATCCGCTGATCCCTGTCTGTCCGATCCTGACGACGATTCCGGACCAGGATGCGCTCGACCGCCTCGTGGCGCCGCTCGACCTCAACGCCTCGGCGCCGTTCGACTCGCTGGCCTACCGCTTCGACATCGTCCTGCGCGGCCAGCGCTCCACTTATTTTGAAAACCGCACCGCGGGGAACTGAGTCATGCCGCAGCCGCTCAACTATCTCAAGGAAACCGCCTCGCAGACGGCCGGGCCCTACGTCCATATCGGCTTGATCCCGGCGATGGCCGGCTTCGACATCTTCGAGAAGAACTTCTCGAATGTCCTGACAACGCCAAATACGGAAGGCGAGCGCATCACGCTGGAAGGCAAGGTGCTCGACGGCACCGGTACGCCGCTGCGCGACGTGCTGCTGGAGATCTGGCAGGCCAATGCGAGCGGCCGCTACAACCATCCGGCCGATCGCTCGGCCGGCGCGCTGGAGCAGGAGTTTCGCGGCTGGGGCCGCGCCGGCTCCGACTTCGAGAGCGGCCTCGTGACCTTCGAGACCATCAAGCCGGGCGCGATCCTCGACAAGGCGGGCCGGAAATGCGCGCCGCACATCAATGTCTGGATCGTCGCGCGCGGCATCAACATCGGCCTCAACACGCGGCTCTATTTCTCGGACGAAGAGACCGCCAACGCCGCCGACCCCGTGCTCAACCTGATCGAACAGCCGTCCCGGCGCTCGACGCTGGTCGCCAAGCGCAGCGAGCGCGGCGGCAAGGTCGTGTATTCCTTCACGATCCATCTGCAGGGGCCGGAGGAGACGGTGTTCTTCGATGTGTGAGAATCCGGCAGCCGTCCGGCAGGATCACTCCACCGGATCGCCGCGATTGATCGCTCCGCGGGCGAGGAATTGCGGCGACTGACGCATTTCGCGCGATCCCGGCCGGTCGACCGGATCGCGCCCCACTTTTTGTCTCAGTTCTGCCAGGTCAATGAATACATCGGCCTGCCGGCGCAGGTCGTCGGCGACCATGGGTGGCTGAGTGGAGAGTGTGGAGACGACCGTCACGCGGACGCCGCGGCGTTGCAGGGCTTCCACCAGCGAACGAAAATCCCCGTCGCCCGAGAACAGCACGATCTGATCGACGTGCTTGGCGAGCTCCATCGCACTTACGGCGAGATCGACGTCCATGCTGCCCTTCACCTTGCGGCGGCCCGTGGTGGCGTCGACGAACTCCTTGGTGAGCTTGGTGACGACGGTGTATCCGTTATAGTCGAGCCAATCGATCAACGGGCGGATCGACGAATACTCCTGATTTTCGATGAGGGTCGTGTAGTAGAAGGCCCGCAATAGCACACCCCGGCTTTGGAATTCGCCGAGCAGACGCCTGTAATCGATGTCGAAGCCGAGCGCCTTGGAGGTGGCATGGAGATTGGAGCCATCGATAAAGAGTGCGATCTTCTCAATCGAAGACATTGTGCTCAAATCTCCAGTCCACGCGAAAGCTGGCCGATCAGCTGTCAGGGTACGGTATGTCGGCCGGAAAATACTGAAGGCGCCGATGGCTTGCTGAAAAAGCGGCGCAGACGACCGGACAGGGGTGGCCGTCTTGCGCCAAGGTAAGGGAGGTTCCATGCCACCAGCGCCAGGGCGCCGAATGCAGCCACGCTAAGGCGCGAGCAGGCCCTACTCAATTGTACTGAGGTAAGGGGCTTCTATGCAAAGGATAGGACCCGATATACGAAGGTAAGTGGCTGCACCGGCAGCAAAGGCGGCCATTGCGGCAATGTCGCCTTCATCCATGGGCGCGCTCGGTCTTTCGTCCGACGTGTCAACCTTCATCGCCATGCAGCTGCGCGCGGAAGGCGCGCGGCGACACTCCCGTGGCTGCGGCATAGACCCGGCTGAAATAGGCGGGATCCTCGAAGCCGAGCGTGTAGGCAATCGTCGAGATCGGCAAATTGGTGTAGACGAGGTTGCGCCGCGCCTCGCGGATCAGCCGGTTGAGGATGAGGTGCGAGGCGGTATCGCCGGTCGCCGCCCGCGTGATCCGGTTGAGATGTGTCGGCGTCACCGCCAGCGCCTCGGCATAGTCCGCGACGCTCCAGCGTTCCAGGTGATGCTGCTCCAGCAGCGCCTCGAATCGCCGGAACAGGCTGGATTCGACCGTGCCGTTGCCGCCGCTCTCGCTCATGAGCGCGCGGGCCACCAGCCCGATCATGGCCGACGACAACGCCCGCAGCACATGCGCGCGGCCGAAATCGCGCGCGGCGTGTTCGGCGAAGATCTGCTTCATGGTGGCGCGGATCTGCGGCGTTCCGCGCACCACGGCTGAGCGCGACAGCGGACCGCGCAGGCCCTCGGCGGCAAGCAGCGCCTCGTCCAGAATTTCCGCGGCGATGGTCAGCACCCACCCTTGCGTATCAGGCACGAAGCGGAAGCCGTGGACGTGACCGACCGGCACGTTGACGATCTGCATCGGCTTCAGCTGCACCACGCGCCCGTCAAGCGTCGCCTCGCCGCCGCCGCGCTCGATCAGCAGCACCTGGTGCAGCCGGGCATGGCGGTGCACGGCCAGGGTCCAGTCGTGCAGCACCGAGCGGGACGCGATGGTCTCGCAATGCACGACATCAGGCAGATCGCCGGACTCGCCGAACAAATTGTAGACCCGGATCGCCGGGGCCGGGAGCGCGCTTCTCATGTTCGAATAGTACAAGACAATGGCGAAACCCTCCATCGGTCTGCGCCGCCAAATCTGCAAAAAAGTGCCGACGGGAGGACGCGAAAATGAAGGTTCAGGTCTGTATCATCGGCGGCGGGCCGTCCGGGTTGTTGTTATCCCAGCTGCTGCACCTCAAGGGCATCGACGCGGTCGTGCTCGAGAAATACAGCCGCGACCATGTGCTCGCCCGCATCCGCGCCGGCGTGCTCGAACATGGCTTCGCCGAGCTGATGCGCGAGGCACAGTGCGGCGAGCGGATGGATCGCGAGGGCGAGATCCACACCGGTTTCGAGATCGCCCATGACGGCGTGCTGTCCAAGATCGATCTGCACAAGCATTCCGGCGGCAGTTCGGTGCTGGTCTACGGCCAGACCGAGCTGACGCGCGATCTCTATGAGGCGCGGGACCGCCTCGGCGGCAAGGTCGTGCACAATGCGCAGGACGTGACGCCGCATGATCTGACATCGGACCGCCCCTACGTGACCTATCGATCGAACGGTGAGACCGTCCGCGTCGATTGCGACTATATCGTCGGAGCCGACGGCTTCCACGGCGTCAGCCGCAAGTCGATCCCGAAGGATGTGCTGCGCGAATATGAGAAGGTCTATCCGTTCGGCTGGCTGGGGGTGCTGTCGCGCACCAAGCCGGTGTCGCCCGAGCTGATCTATGTGAAGCACGAGCGCGGCTTTGCGCTCTGTTCGCTCCGCTCGCAGGTGCTGAGCCGCTACTACGTCCAGGTGCCGCTGACCGATAAGGTCGAGGATTGGAGTGACGATGCGTTCTGGGCCGAGCTGAAGCGCCGCTTGCCGGAGGAGGTCGCCGGCAAGCTGATCACGGGGCCGTCGATCGAGAAGAGCATCGCGCCCTTGCGCAGCTTCGTCGCCGAGCCGATGAGCTATGGCCGCCTGTTCCTCGCCGGCGATGCCGCTCACATCGTGCCGCCGACGGGCGCGCGCGGGCTGAATAGCGCGGCGTCCGACATCTACTATCTCTATCACGCCCTGCTCGCGCATTATCAGCGCGGCGATGATTCCGGGCTTGCCGGCTATTCCGCCAAGGCGCTCGCGCGGATCTGGAAGGCGCAGCGCTTCTCCTGGTGGATGACGATGCTCTTGCACCGCTTCCCCGACCGGCTCGAATACGAGGACCGGCTTCAGCAGACGGAATTGGACTATCTGCTCTCGTCCGAGACGGCGCAGCGCCTGCTCGCGGAGAATTACGTGGGACTGCCGTTTTAGGCGCGGCGCGTCTGGCGCTGACGTCGCTACTTCCCTTCCAGCGTATTGACCGGGGTCCAATCTGGCGGCGGTGGATTCGCGGTGAATGCCGTCGCGCGCTTCGCAAACAGCGCTGACGCCGGATCAGTCTCCGCCATCTGCCCGAAGGCATCAGCCGCCTTCGCGAAATGCCGCGCGCGCCAGCGCGCCAGTCCTTCAGCATAAGCTGCGGCGACCTTCGCCTGCTGGGCGCCTTCCGCGCCCTTCTCCGCCAGCGGCTCGAACACCCTGATGGCTTCGCCGCGCCCCAGCACCCTGATCGCATCCAGCTCACGCCAGGCAAAGGCGTCGCCGCTCTGCGTCATGGTCGTCTCCGAGGCCATGATCGCGGTACCGTAATATTTGTTGGCGCCCTCGAGCCGCGAGGCGACGTTCACGGTGTCGCTCATCACGGTGTAGTTGAAGCGGCGGCGCGAACCGATATTGCCGACCACGGCTTCGCCGCTGTTGAGCCCGATGCGATGCGACAGGCCGTGACCGGCGAAGACGGGATTGCCCGCATTGAGCTCCGCGAGCTTCTCATGGCACTTCAGCGCAGCGCGAACGGCGTTGGCGGCGTGTGCGGGATCGTCGGCCGGCGCGCCGAACATCGCGACGATGGAATCGCCGATATATTTGTCGACGTAACCGCCATGGCCTTCGATGATATCCGTCATGGCGGACAGATATTCGTTCATCAGCGTCACCAGTTCTCCCGGCGTCATGGTCTCGGCAATGGACGAGAAACCGCTGAGGTCGGAGAAGAACATGGTGACGTTGCGCATCTCGCCGCCGAGCGCCGGCATCTTGCCGGAGGTGACCATGGTCTCGATGACCTCGGGCGCGAGGTAGAAGGCAAAGCTCTTGCGCAGGAAGCGTTCGTCGCGATCGGCCAGCATGAATCGGTAGCCGATCATGATCGCGAGCGCGGCAAGGCTGGCGAGTGCCGGCTCCGTCAGCGGCAGCGCCAAGGCATGGACGAACGCGCTGACGGCTATGGCTGCATAAACGACGGTGAGAGCGGACCACGTGAGCAGCGCGCCACTCGGTGCGAGCAGGCAGGCCGCACAGGCGATGATCGCCGCGAACGCGATCGTGAGAATGGTCCGCATTGGGAAGCCGAGCTCGGTCACGGCATCGCGCTCGATCAGATTTCGGACCGCGGTGGCGTGCACGAACACACCGGCGACGTCGCTGCGAGACTTTTGCACAGTGCTTGCCGGCGTGGGCAGGGCACATCGTGCCGCCGGCGTGCCGTCATACCCGCCGGAGAGGCGCATCGAGGTGAGCTTGCGGTCCTCGAAATTCAGGACCGTACCGAGCAGCACGACCTTGCCGTCGAAAGCGCGGCGAAAAAAGTCGCGGTCACCCTTTTCGACGCAGGCACGCAGATCGACGAAGGAGAAGGTCGGGATGTCGCGTCCCAGCCCTCGGAAGTTGAGCGTCATTGTATTCGGCACGGCACTTGGGATCGCATAGCCGGACAATTCGGTCGCGCCAGAGGGCGCAATCTCGGGCTTTGCGCCCGTCGCGCGCGCAGTGAGCTCGACCGCCATCGCGGGGACCGGCCGCCCCTCGATGGCAAAGCTCAGCGGCATCCGTCGGATGACGTCGTCGTGGTCGGTGTGGACATTGAGTGCCCGCACGGTGTTGCGCACGGCGACTTGCTGGGCGCGATAGGGCACTTCCGGATGGTCATTGCTCAGGATTTCGCCGAGCACCAATTTGCCGCTGTCGGAGATTTGCCGGAGCGCGATCAAGTAATCCCGATCGAATCCCTTCATGCGGCCGCCAACGGCGGTGTCGCCAAAAGGAATCTCCGATTGCTCGATCGAGCTCGGAAAGATGACGTCGAAGCCGATCACTTTGGCGCCGCCTTCGGTGACGCTGCCGAGCACCCGGCCGATCTCGCGCGTCCAGGTCTGCGTCGGCGATCCCTTGAACGGCGGCGTGTCGTAGGTTTCACTGTCGATCGCCACGACGACGACCGGCGATGTCGCGATGTCGCGGCTGTCGCCGAGAAGCCTCCCGCGCATCGCCGTGAGGATGTCGAGCGAAAGGCCTTGCAGGGTCTGAAGCGGCGGCGACGTGAAGATCGCGCCCGTCACGAGCGCAATCAGGGTCGCCGCAACGATGTCCCGTCCCCCGATCCGCCGCATCGCCCGGTCGCTAGATCTGCTTATTCGAGCCGCAGCAGGCGGCCGATGATCGGGGTTGGCGAGGCGGTCGCGCTGGCATCGACCTGGAAGGTGTAACGCTTGGCCCCGAGGCTTGCGAGATAGCTGCCGCCCGGGGTCAGCGACTTCCCGGCCTTTGCAAAGTCGTAGAACTTGCCGCGGATCATGATGTCGTTCTTGAGCGGCACGCTGATCGTGGGTTCCTTGCCGTCGGTGCGCTCGATCACCAGCGTGCTGCCGCTCTTGGCCTGGATCAGGGGCGCGACGCCGTAAATCGTCGGCAGCTTGGACGGTGCGCTCTTGGCATCGGACCGCATGGTCCGGAACGTGGTCGCCGCACTCTGGTTCGCCTCGCGTTCGGAGAGCTGCGCCGCCTTGGTGTCACAGAGCACCTTGGCACGCTGCACGTCGCCGAGCTGCACGGTGCTCTGCTCGGCGCCAACCATCACGACGCCCTCGCTGATGGTCTCGCGCAGGCAGGATTTGAGATAGCTGAGCGTAATGCTGGCCTTGGGCCCGAGCTTGATGATCTTGCCCGCGGAGACATAGTCCATGAACTCGACGCCATCGACCTTGCCTTGCACATCCTCGACGATCGCGGCCGGCGTCTCTGCCAAGGCAGGGGCCGCAGTACAGAACGCGCCGACAACAGCGCCGATCAGGCTTCTCATGACTATTCTCATTCAATTCGACCGATACTTTGCTGGTCCCCGTCCCGGCGCGATTTTTAGCATCGGGGCGCCCAGGCAAGTGTGACCAGAATCACTCTTTGATTATTGGTGCACTCTAGCAGGAAGTGGTTCAAGCCGGCCATCGCCGACGAAGGAAGATGCCAAGCTGTTGGCCGGACGGCGAAATCAGCTGGCCGGGACAACCTCAGGCGAACGGCCCTCGGCAGGTGCCTCCATGGCCGGAGTGAGCGGAGCCTCGGCCTTGTGAAATGGCGTTGCCCGCTCACCGGCGGCGATCTCGACCACCTCGTCCCAGCGCGACAAGAAAGCCTCGACGCAGGCCGGATCGAACTGGCGGCCCTGGTTCTCGACCAAATAGCCGCGAGCCAGCTCGATCGGCATCGGCTCTTTATATGGTCGTCGCGTCGTCAGCGCGTCGAAGACGTCGGCGACCGCGACCACGCGCGCGGCGACCGGGATCTCGTCTGCCCTCAGACCGTTTGGATAGCCCGCACCGTCCCAGCGTTCGTGATGGCCTGCGGCAATTTGCGCACCGAGCTGGATCAGCTCGCAGCCGGAGTTCGCCAGGATCCGCTCGCCGATCGTTGCATGGGTGCGGATCACCGCCATCTCATCGTCGGTCAGCCTGCCGGGCTTGAGCAGAATGTTGTCGGGAATGGCGACCTTGCCGACGTCATGCAGGGGCGCGGCCAGATAAATGTCGCGACAAAGCCGGGCCGGCAGTCCGAGCTGCTCGGCGATGATGCGGCTGTACCGGGCAACTCGCAGCGTGTGTTCGCCGGTGTCGTTGTCACGATATTCGACCGCGAGTGCGAGCCGCAGGATGATCTCCTCCTCGCGTTCGCCGAGCTTTTGCGTCGCGGCTGCGACTTCGCTGGCCAGATGCGCCGCACGGTCGTTGAGCTTGCGTACGGCTGCACCAAGCTGAATCAAATTCCGCAGGCGCACCGTCATCTCGACGCTTTGCGGCTGCTTGGGCAGGAAATCGGTTGCACCGGCCTGCAATGCTTCCATCTTGACGTCATCGGTCTGCCGCGACGTGATCATCGCGATCGGGATGTCGGCACAGCCGGGCAGGGCACGGAAGGTGCGGATGAAGCTGATGCCATCCATGTGCGGCATCTCGTAGTCGACCAGCACGAGATCGAAGCCGCGTTCGCGCGCGCAAGTCAACGCTTCCACGGGATCGAGGAAGCTCGTGGCCTCGACCAGGCCTTCGGCCTCGATGTGACGTTTCAGGAAGTTGAGGACGGAACGGCTGTCGTCAACCAGAAGCGCTTGGGTCAGCATCGGCGGCCGGGGCTCTCTTCGCTGGCAAAGACACGAACCCAAGCCATAGCCCGAGCGAATTTAACGCGAAGCAAATGCGCCGTACGGGAGCATCCGCGCCCCGGATATGCGCGCCGCGCATGAAAGATTTCAGGAGGTTGTACACGTCTGCATGCAGTTGCGCGAATTCCGCGAGAATGTGACCCGTAGTTGTACGGATGCCCGCGTTAGGAGTTTGCTCACCGGATTCGCGTCAAACGAGTAGTGGAATTTTAGCAAAGGCGGGGCAGCGATGGCGCTCAATCCCACGGAGCCAAAGTGGTCGTTGCGGTTGCCCGCCGATTGCAGCATCGCGGCCATTCGCAATGTCTATGAGCTCATTCGCGAGGCGTTCGGCCGCCAGGAGCGGCTCGAGATCGACTGTTCGAGCGTCGACAAGGCCGACGTGACCTCGATCCAGCTTCTGCTGTCGACAGCCAAGACGGGCCAGGCTCAGGGCCGCCCGGTGGTGCTGACCTCATTCTCACAGTCTCTTCGCAACACCCTTCGCCGCGCCGGCTTCACCAGCGAGGCGATGATCGATCAGCATTTCCCGCAAAAGAAAGATGGCACCTAATGGCCACGATTCTGACCGTCGACGATTCCCCCAGCATCCGGCAAATGATCAAGGTGGTGCTCGAGCCGGCCGGTCACAGCGTGATCGAGGCCGGCGACGGTGCGCAAGGCCTCGCCAAGGCGCAGGCCGGCAAGCTCGATCTCGTGATCACCGACCTCAACATGCCCGTCATGAACGGGCTGGAACTGATCCGGGCGCTGCGCAAGCTGCCGAGTGCGGTCGGCATGCCCATCGTGTTCCTGACGACCGAATCCAACGACACGGTGAAGCAGGAAGCCAAGAGCGCCGGCGCCACCGGCTGGATCACCAAACCGTTCAAGCCTGAGCAGTTGCTCGCCGTGGTCGGCAAGCTGGTGCGCGCATGAGCGCAATGGACCCGACCGAGGTCTTTCGTCAGGAAGCCAGCGAGCTCTTCGAAGTTCTTGAAGGGGCCTTGCTCGATCTCGGCCAGCGTCCCGACGACCGCGAACTGGTCGATTCCGCCTTCCGCGCCCTGCATACGATCAAAGGCTCGGGCGCCATGTTCGGCTTCGACAAGGTCGCCTCCTTCACCCACGAATTCGAGACCGCCTTCGACCGCGTCCGAAAGGGCGAGATCAAGCCGACCCAGGAGCTGATCTCGGTCGCGCTCGCCGCCAAGGACTACATCCGCGCGTTGATCGAAGATCCCCAGTCGACCGACGACATCATCGGCGAGGCCATCCTCGACGACCTCAAGCGCTTCGTCTCGGCCGACCAGCCTGTTGCAGCGGTGATGGAGATTGCCGAAGCCCCGCCGCTGGCTCCCGCCGGGACCAAGCAGGCCGGCTGGCACCTTTATCTGGAATTCGAAACCCATATCCTGCGCAACGGTTCGAACCCGCTCGACCTGCTGGAAGATCTCTGCAAGCTCGGCCCCTGCTTCGTCGTGCCCGTTACCGACGGCGTCCCGTTCCTCGACGAGATGGAGCCGGAAGACTGCTATCTGAAGTGGGACGTCAAGCTGCACGCGGCCTGCGACAAGGATGCGATCGACGACGTCTTCATGTTCGTCCAGGACGAGATGAAGCTGACGCTGTCGCCTTTGGAGCATGTCGAAGCGCCTGCGCCGGCACCGCTGTTCCAGCTGCTCGACGAGGAGCTGGCCCCGGCGGTCGAAATGCCTGCGCCGCCGGTCGAGGCTGCTGCCGCGCCCGTCGCCGAGCAGCCCGTCGCAAAAGCAGAGCCGAAATCGGAATCAAAGCCTGAACCGAAGCTCGAGGCCAAGCGCGACGATCGCGGCATCGCCACCGTTCGCGTCCAGGCCGAGCGTCTCGACGAGCTGATGGACCGCGTTGGCGAGCTCGTCATCGCCCAGGCGCGGCTGACCCAGCTCGCCGCCTCCGGCTCCGACCTCTCGATCAAGATGATCGCCGAGGAGATCGAGCGCCTCGCCTCCTCCTTGCGCGATACCACGATGGGTGCGCGCATGGTGCCGATCGGATCGCTGTTCGGCCGCTTCCGCCGCCTCGTGCATGATCTGTCGCGGGATCTGTCCAAGCCCGTCGAATTCGTCACCTCGGGCGAAGATACCGAGCTCGACAAGACCATGATCGAGTGCCTGGCGGATCCGCTGGTGCATCTGATCCGCAACGCCATCGATCACGGCATCGAGGATACCGCGACCCGCTCGGCCAATGGCAAGACCGAGCAGGGCCGTATCGAGCTCGCCGCCGTCCATTCCGGTGCGCAGGTGCTCGTCACCGTGAAGGACAATGGCGGTGGCCTCAACACCGCGCGCATCCGTGCGAAAGCCGAAGAGCAGGGGCTGATCGCGACTGGCGCCGTGCTCACCGATCACGAGGTCCATCAGTTCCTGTTCCATCCCGGCTTCTCGACTGCGCAGACCATCTCGGCGCTATCAGGTCGCGGCGTCGGCATGGACGTGGTCAAGCGTACCATCGAGAACATGCGTGGCTCGATCGACCTGTCGACCCGGCCGGGCCAGGGCACCACGGTGACGCTGCGCCTGCCGCTGACTCTGGCGATCATCGAAGGTCTTCTGATCCGCGTCGGCGAAGGCCGCTACATCATTCCGCTGTCCGCGGTCGAGGAATGCATCGAGCTGACCGCCGAGGACGAGCGCTCGCGCGGTCGCAATTTCCTCAACGTGCGCGGCAATCTGGTGCCCTTCCTCCGGCTGCGCGAGATCATGACGGCATCGGGCACGCCCGACCGTCATCAGAAGACGATCATCATCTCGACCGGCGAGACTCACGTCGGTCTCGTCGCCGACCAGATCATCGGCAACCACCAGACCGTGATCAAGTCGCTCTCAAAGCTGCATTCGGATGTCACGATGTTCTCGGGCGCGACCATCCTGGGCGATGGCACGGCGGCATTGATCCTCGACGTCGCGCAGCTCGTCGCGTTGGCGCAGTCGAAGGTCGAGAAGCAGCATATCAGCGAGGCGGCGTGATGAACGATGGTTTGGCCGGCGAACGGCAGGCTGACGCGATGCAGGTCGTGATGATCGGCCTTGGCGAGGAGAAGTTCGCGCTCGACGCCGGCCTCGTGCGCGAGATCATCGATCCCGTCCCCGTCACCAAGGTGGCAGGCGCGCGCGCCTTCGTTCCCAGCGTGATCAACGTGCGCGGCAACGTCATTCCGCTCGCCGACCTGCGCATCCGCTTCGGCATGCCGCAGCTCGAGGATTCGGCCGATACGCGCATCGTGGTGATCGAGCTCGAGCTCGACGGCGAGCCGGTTCTGGTCGGCGTCACCGCCGACAAGGTCTACGAGGTCACGGAGATCTCCCAGACCGACGTGCAGCAGACGCCGCGCGTCGGCATGCACTGGAAGCCGGAGTTCATTCGCTTCATTGCCAAGTGGCGCGAAGAGTTCGTCATCGTTCCGAACATGGAACGCATTCTAAATTGAGATGAGGTCTCGGGCGAGACCGGGGTAGGGGCTGGAAATGAGATTTACCGTCAAGGCAAAGCTTGCCAGTGCGTTCGGCGTGATCATCGTCCTGTCCGGGATTGCGGGCGGCGTGGCTTACCTGAAGCTCGGCGACATGATGGCGACCGCTGACAGCATGGTTCTGCGCGCAAACCGCATGGAAAAGGCGACGCAGATCGAAAAGGACATTTTGCTTCAGCTACGTGCCGAGAAGAACTCGGTGCTCGGTACGGAGGCTCAGGCCGAACAGTTTGCCGCCGATGCCGCCAGGCTTCGCGAGGAAGCGATGAAGACCAGGGATGAGGTCTACGCGCTGGCGAGCGAGAACGGCAGGAAGCTGCTCGACAGCTTTGCAGCCACATACGCCAAGATGAATACCTACCAGGAAGAAACGATCCGGCTGGCGAAGACCGACAAGCCGAAGGCCATGGAGCGCTCGATGGGTGACGGCCGCAAGGTCGTCGCAGACGCGATGGAATCCATGGGCGCCTATGTCGCCAATACGAAGAAGCAGATGGCCGAGCAGGCCGTCCAGTCCAAGGCAGAGGGGCACCAGGCCCAGTTCCTACTGATGACGCTGATCGGCATCTCGCTGGCGGTTGCGATCGGGGCTGCGCTCTGGATTTCCATCTCGATCAGCCGCTCGCTCGGAAGAGCGGTTGGCCTTGCAGGTGCGGTCGCGGAGGGCGATCTCAGCCAGACCATTCCCTCGGCGAGCAACGACGAGATCGGAGATCTCGTCAGGTCGCTGAACGGAATGGTCGAAAAGCTCCGGCAGATCGTCGCCGAGGCGATCACTGCGGCGCAGAACGTCTCCGCCGGAAGCCAGGAGCTGTCCGCCAGCGCCGAGCAGCTCTCGCAAGGCGCGACCGAGCAGGCTTCGTCGGCCGAGGAAGCCTCCTCCTCGATGGAGGAGATGGCCTCGAACGTGAAACAGAATGCCGACAACGCCAACCAGACCGAGAAGATTGCGGGGCAGTCGGCCAAGGACGCTGAAGCCAGCGGTGTCGCCGTGGGCCGTGCCGTCGAGGCGATGCAGACCATCGCCGAGAAGATCACGATCGTGCAGGAGATCGCACGCCAGACCGACCTGCTCGCGCTCAACGCGGCCGTGGAAGCCGCTCGCGCAGGCGAGCACGGCAAGGGCTTTGCTGTGGTCGCCTCCGAAGTGCGCAAGCTTGCCGAGCGCAGCCAGGCCGCCGCGGCCGACATCGGGACGCTGTCCACGGAGAGCGTGAAGGTCGCCCAGGAGGCCGGCCAGATGCTGTCCAAGCTCGTGCCCGACATCAAGAAGACCGCCGAGCTGGTGCAGGAGATCACCGCGGCCTGCCGTGAGCAGGACGTCGGCTCGGCCCAGATCAACCAGGCGATCCAGCAGCTCGACAAGGTCGGCCAGCAGAACGCCAGCGCCTCCGAGCAGGTGTCCTCGACCTCGGAGGAGCTCGCTTCGCAAGCCGAGCAGCTGCAGTCCACCATCTCGTTCTTCCGGATCGAGCATGCCACGCGCAAGGAGGAGGCCGCGGCCGAGCCGATCGACCGCGCCGTCGGTCAGCTCCGGGCCAAGGCTGCGCACATGGCGGCCGCCGACCGCGGCATGAAGAAGCCGGTGCCTGCCCGCAAGCCGGCACGTGCGATGAAGGTCGCCGGTGGCGGCGGCTTCGCCTTCGACATGAATGACGGCGAAGACGATCGCGACGCCGAGTTCCAACGCTGATCAACCGGTCCGGCCTTGTGCCGGACCGTACCCATTTCCAACCGGGAATCCTGGACTGCATCATGGCCGCAACCTCGCAATATCTGACGCTCGGGCTCGCCGGCGAGACGTTCGGCATCAGCATCCGCAACGTGCGCGAAATCCTCGACATGCGGCCGATCTCGCGGCTTCCGCACGCGCCGACCTTCCTGCTCGGCATGATCGACGTGCGCGGCAGCGGCTATCCGATCGTCGATCTCAGGAACAAGCTCGGCCTGCCCAGCGTGGCCGCCACCGAGGCGACCCGCATCATCATCCTCGATGTGCCGATGAAGGACCGTCTGGTCGGCGTCGGCTTCGTCGCCGACTGCGTGTTCGAGGTCACGGACATCGACGAGCAGGCGATCGAGCCCGTGCCAGAGGTCGGCGGGAAATGGCAATCGGACTATGCCGCCGGCATCGGCCGCAAGGGCGAGAAGTTCGTCGTGATCTTCGATCTCGCCAAGCTGATGGCCAATGACGAAGTTCCGGAAGGCCGCGACACGGCTACAGATGCGCCGCGCGCCGCCTGAGTTTGCGAGAGTGAAGCGTGGTCACGCGTAAGCCCCCCAATTCGAACCAACGAGACTGAAAATGAGATTCACCGTCAAAGCCAAGCTCGCCAGCGCGTTTGGCGTCGTCATTCTTCTGTTCATGGTAGCAGGCGCCGTGAGCTACATGAAGCTGTCCGACATGGCCGCGACCGCAGATTCCATGGTGCTTCGCGCCAAGCGGATGGAGAAAGCAGCCGAGGTCGAAAAGATCATCTGGCAACAGGTCAGGGCGGAAAAGAACGCAATTCTTGGAACGGCAAGCGAGGCCGAGGAATTCGCGGTGAACGCGGCCAAGCTCCGCGATGAGGCCATGAAGATCAGGGACGAGGTCTATGCGATGGCCAGCGAAGGCGGCAAGAAGCTGCTCGACAACTTCGCCAGCGCCTACGCCAGAATGAACGTCTTTCAGGAAGAGACGATCAGGCTGGCAAAGACCGATAAGACCAAGGCAACCGAGCGCTCAATGGGTGACGGGCGCAAGGTGGTTGCGGATGCGACGGAGGCGATGGGAGCCTATGTCGCCAATACGAAGAGGCAGATGGCCGAGCAGGCTGTGCAGTCCAACGAAGACAGCCGCCGTGCCCAGTTGGTTCTGATCGTCCTCGTCATCGTCTCGCTCATCGTTGCCGCGATTGGCGCAGTCTGGATCTCGATCAATATCAGCCGGTCCCTCGCCAAGGCGGTCGGGCTGGCGGATGCCGTCGCGATCGGCGATCTCAGCCACAAGATCGATGCTTCCAGCAACGACGAGATCGGCGATCTCGTGAAATCCCTGAACGCGATGACCGCCAATCTGAACGCCACCGCGGCCGTCGCCAACGAGATCGCGCAGGGCAACCTCACGATCGAAGCCAAGCCGCTGTCGGACAAGGACACGCTGGGCCTTGCGCTCGAGCGCATGGTGGAGAAGCTTCGCCAGATCGTGTCCGAAGCGCTGACGGCGGCGCAGAACGTCTCCGCCGGCAGCCAGGAGCTCTCCGCGAGCGCCGAGCAGCTGTCGCAGGGCGCGACCGAGCAGGCTTCGTCCGCGGAGGAAGCCTCCTCCTCGATGGAGGAGATGGCGTCCAACGTGAAGCAGAATGCCGACAACGCCAACCAGACCGAGAAGATCGCCGCGCAGTCGGCCAAGGACGCCGAAGCCAGCGGTGCCGCGGTCGGCCGCGCCGTCAACGCGATGCAGACCATCGCCGAGAAGATCACGATCGTTCAGGAGATCGCGCGGCAGACCGATCTGCTCGCGCTCAACGCCGCGGTCGAGGCCGCGCGCGCCGGCGAGCACGGCAAGGGCTTTGCGGTGGTCGCCTCCGAAGTGCGCAAGCTCGCCGAGCGCAGCCAGGCTGCCGCGGCCGAGATCGGCACGCTCTCGGCCGACACCGTCAAGGTGGCACAGGAGGCCGGCGCGATGCTCTCCAAGCTCGTCCCTGACATCAAGAGGACCGCCGAGCTCGTCGAGGAGATCACCGCGGCCTGCCGCGAGCAGGACGTCGGATCGGCCCAGATCAACCAGGCGATCCAGCAGCTCGACAAGGTCGGTCAGCAGAACGCCAGCGCGTCCGAGCAGGTGTCCTCGACCTCGGAGGAGCTCGCTTCGCAGGCCGAACAGCTTCAGTCCACCATCGCCTATTTCCGCATCGAGCACGGCGCCAAGAGCCAGGCGTCGGCGCCGATCGACCGGGCGGTGAGCCAGTTGCGCGCCAAGGCGGCCACCATGGCGGCTGCCGAGCGTCCGGCGAAAAAGGTCGTGCAGGCCAGGCCGGCGCGCGCCGTGAAGGTTGCCGGTGGCGGCGGCTTTGCGTTCGACATGCATGACGGCGAGGATGATCGGGACGCCGATTTTCAGCGCTAGGATTTTTGCAGGCCGGTCTGCCCTGGGACGGTGGACCGGTCTTTCATCGGTTGTTTAAACGCGTAGGATTCGAGATGGCCCGTACGGCCCGACATTCAGTGCAGGTGGCCGTCGTGGACCGGGGCCGGCGGCCATGATGCCCGCCGTACAGGATACGGCCGTGCATCTGTCGGACCGCCACTTCCGCACCATCGCCGAACTGATCGAGGGTCAGGTCGGCATCAAGCTGCCGCAGGGCAAGCGGCTGATGCTGGAGGGGCGGCTGCACAAGCGTGTGCGCGCGCTCAACTTCACCGGTCTCAACGAATATGTCGAGAACCTGTTCGAGGCGGATCATTTCGATACCGAGCTCACCCATCTCATCGATGTGGTGACGACCAACAAGACCGACTTCTTCCGCGAGCCGCAGCACTTCACCTTCATGCGCGACGTCGCGATTCCCGGCCTGCTCAAGTCGCATGGACGCAAGAACGCGAACTTGAAGATCTGGAGCTCGGCGAGCTCCACCGGCATGGAGGCCTACACCACCGCGATGGTGCTGGACGACATGACGCGGAACGGCTCGCGCTTCCAGTACCGCATCCTCGGGACCGACATCTCGACCGCGGTGCTGCGCCTCGCCAAGACGGCGATCTACACGCGCGACGTGCTCGGCCCGGTGCCCGAGCATTTCGTGAAACGATATTTCTCGACGTCGCGGGACAAGTCGCGCGGTGAGGTGCGGGTCGTACCCGAGCTGCGGCGGGCGACACATTTCATGAGAATGAATCTCATGGACAAGTCCTATCCAGTCGATCGTGACGTCGACATCATCTTCTGCCGCAACGTCCTGATCTATTTCGAGCGCGAGACCCAGCGCAAGGTGGTCGAGCAATTGTGCAGCCATTTGCGTCCCGGCGGCTATTTGCTGGTCGGACATTCGGAATCGATGATTCACAGTGCCGTGCCCGGGCTGAAGCAGGTTCAGCCAACCATTTTCCAGGTCTAGCCGGAGCGCAACCAAGATGCCGAGGGAGAAGGTTCGCGTGCTGATCGTGGACGATTCGGCGTCGGTGCGCCAAATCCTGCAGACGATCCTCAACGACGATCCTGATATCGAGGTGATGGCAACGGCCTCCGATCCGTTCGTGGCTGCAAAGCGTCTTCAGGACGAGATCCCCGACGTCATGATCCTCGACCTGGAAATGCCGCGGATGGACGGCATGACGTTCCTGCGCAAGATCATGGCGCAACGCCCGATCCCGGTGATCATCTGCTCCTCGCTGACCGAAGAGGGCTCGAACGTGATGTTCGAGGCGTTCGAGGCGGGCGCGGTCGACATCGTGCCGAAGCCGAAGATCGACACGCGCCTGGCGCTGCTCGAATGCTCGACGCGGCTGCGCGAGGCGGTGAAGTCGGCTGCGCGCGCGCGGGTGCGGCCGCGTGCGGAACGCCGGGCTATCGAGAAGAAGCTGACCGCCGACGCCATCATCCCGCCGCCGGTGCGGGGCAGGGTCCGTCCGACGACGGAGCGCATCGTCTGCATCGGAGCATCGACCGGTGGGACCGAGGCGCTCAACGACGTCCTCGAGATGCTGCCGCCGCACTGTCCGCCGATCGTCATCGTCCAGCACATGCCGGCAGGCTTCACCGCGGCCTTTGCCAAGCGTCTCGACGGCGTCTGCCAGATCAGGGTCAAGGAAGCCGAGGACGGCGAGCCGGTGCTGCCGGGCTGCGGCTATATCGCGCCCGGCGCCCGCCACATGCTGCTCCAGCGCATCGGCCTGCGCTACCAGATCGCGATCAAGGACGGCCCGCCGGTGTCGCGGCATCGCCCCTCAGTCGACGTGTTGTTCCGCTCGGCGGCCCAGCATGCCGGCGCCAACGCGCTCGGCGTCATCATGACCGGCATGGGCGACGACGGCGCGCGCGGAATGCTGGAGATGCGCAAGCTCGGCGCCTCGACGCGGGCGCAGGACGAAGAGAGCTGCGTGGTGTTCGGCATGCCCAAGGAAGCCATCGCCCATGGCGGTGTCGAGAAGGTCGTTTCGCTGCATCACATCCCGCGCGAGATCATGCTCTGGTATCAGGCCGGGCACGCCGCGGTGGCGGGTTGATGGCCATGTCGCCCGTTCCGGCCAACACGCTCGCCGAGGCAACCATCGCGATCGAGGACGTCTCCTCGCGCATCGAGGACGTCTTCGCGCGCGTCGGTCACGAGCTCGGCTGCGGCCACCTCATCTTCAAGGAGCTGAACCAGGGCTTAGCTACGCTCTCGGGTGAGCTCTCCGGCGCCGAGATCGAGGGCGCCGCAACGGCGCTGCAGGAGATCGCCGCGCAGCTGAGCGAGCTGGCGCAGGCGCTGCCGGCGGAGAGCGCCCTGCTGGAGACGATCGGCAAGAGCACGGCGGAGGCGTCCTCGCTGCTCAAGCCGCTGTTCAAGCACATCCAGATGATCACCATCATCGCGCGCAGCGCGCGGATCGAGGCGGCCTCGCTCGACGGCGACCGCGAGGGCTTTCTCGCCTTCACCCAGGAAGCCTACGATCTCGGCAGGGCCGTGCAGCGCTCGATCGAAGGCTGCGCGCGCGACCAGCAGGGGCTGTCCGAGGCGGTTGCCACGGCCTCCGGCCGGCAGAAGGAATTCGAGAGCCGCTACCGGGCCCAGCTGATGTCGGAGAGCGCCGAACTCGGCGCGGCCTATTCCGGATTACGCGACCAGCGCAGCAAGAGCAGCCATCTGGCCGACCGCGCCAGTTCCAGCACCAGGAAGATCGCCGAGGCGGTCGGCAGCGCGATCATCTCGCTGCAGGCGGGCGACAGCACGCGTCAGCGTCTCGAGCACGTGTCCCATGGCCTCGGCCTTGCGTCGGAAGCCGCGCCGAGCCTCGTTCCTGAAACGGTGCCGAGCGATGACGGCGTGCGTGCGATTTGCCGGCTGCAGGCGGCCCAGCTCAGGGATGCCCAGCGCGAGTTCGGCGGCGACGTCGGCCAGATCGTCGGCGCGCTGACGGCCATCCTGCACGATGCGGGCAGCGTCGTCGGCCACGGCCGCACGCTGTTCGGCGGCGAGGAGGGCGGCTCGTCGTCGTTCCTGACGCGCATCAAACAGACGCTGGCGCACGCATCGACCCTGATCGCTACCTGCGAGAGTGCCGGCCGCTCGGTCGACGAGGCACTGGCGATCGTCGAGGACACGCTGGCAAAATTTCGCCAGGCGATCGCAGGGCTTGCCGAAGCGACTGTCGACATCACGCTGATCGGAATGAATGCCGGCCTCAAGGCGAGCCATCTCGGCAGCCGCGGCAGCGCCTTTGTCGTCATCGCCAACGAGCTCAAGGCGACCGCCGACCAGGTCTCCGCGGGGGCCGCGCGCCTGAGGCCCGTGCTCGACGGGATCGAGCGCTCGGCCAATGAGCTGAAGGAGCTCCGCGTGCAGGGTGATCCCACCCAGCTTGCCAAGCTCGAGCCGCAAATCCTTCAGGCACTGCGCGAGGTCGAGGCTGGCAATGAACGGCTCGGCAAGCTGATGAGCCGGCTCGTCGACGAAGGCGCGGAATTCGAGCGGCTGATGAATTCGGCCCAGGGCCTGATGACAAGGCTCGGCGAAAGCTCCGCAGCCTTGCCTGCGGTCGCCACGCGGCTCGAGACTGCGAGCGCAAGCGCGCAGCGGCTACAGCCGGAGCTGCAGGATCAGGCGATCCTCGACGATCTCTTCGCGCGCTACACGATGGAGCGCGAGCGGGACGTTCATCGGGAGTTCCTGCAAGCGCTGGGACTGGCATCGATCGCCGCCATGCGCCGGGTCGAGGCGGTCGAGACTGCGAATGACGGCATAGAATTGTTTTGATTGCGTCGCCACGTGATGCGGCGGCAATTTGACGAGTCGGCTTTGCAGGGCGTTAACCGTCGCGGAATACTCGCCGCGTCGGTCATTGTCGCGCCCCAGAGTTGGTTGCAAATATCAGTGAATTTTACGGCGGACATTTCCATGATGCGAGACGGCAAATACGCGGCCTGGTTCAGGACGCCGCGCGGCCAGGGCACGGGTATCGTGCATCTGGCGGACGGACGGATCTCCGGCAGCGACAGCTTCTTCACCTATGGCGGCTCCTATCAGTTCGATGACGATCAGCGCTTCACGGCCGTGCTGACCACGCGGCGCTATGCCGAGGGGCCGCCGACCGTGTTCGGTCTGGACGAGGTCGAGGTCAGCCTCGCCGGCGTGTGCAGCGGTGCGATGGCGACCTGCTCCGGAACGGCCAGGGAAGCGCCCGACGTGATGTTCGAGGTGACGCTGATCTACAGCCAGGAAGATGCGCCGGCTGTGGAGGCGCGAGGCGCCGTCGTGAAGCTCAATGACAAATTGCCCAAGGGCCTCGACCGCCGTTCGCGGCCGCGCCAATTTCCTGCGCCTTCCAGGCCGCCGCCCGCATCTTAGTCTTGCGTTGACGCTATCGCAGCGAAGCGGGCTGCGACCGCGCTGCGGCAACGATGCATTCAGGCGCAGAAAGTTAGGAATGAGGCGGCAATAAAGGACGGACGAGACCATGCCTCAGATCTGGATGACATACGACGAACTGGCGACACTCAGCGGCTGTACAGCCGCAGAAGCCAGAATGCGGGCCATCCATCTGTCGCTCGACCGTCGCAAGAGCCGCGACGGCGCAACGCGCGTCAAGCTCGACCTGGCGCTGACGGCCAAGTTCTTCGCCTCAATCCGCGAAGCGGATTTCGATCTCGACGGCGCCATCGAGGCGCTGCAAAGCACGCACAGGCAGATGGCCGAACTCCTGGCCCCGACCGGGTTCCGCGAGCGCGGGGCAGCCTAGCTCGCTTGGCGTCAGGCCCCGCAGATCGTTCCACGTGCCACCGGTGGATCGCCGCCAGCTTTTCGCGAATCAGGCATAGACTCGTCTCCGGAATTTCGAGCCGGGGCCGGGGTTTCAACCGCATCGGGCCGTAGAGCCTGTAGGAGAATGCCATGAGGAAAGCCAAGTATCGGGTCGGCGTGACGCTGTTGGGAACGGTGCTGTTCGTTGGGCTGCTGATCGTCACAACCGCGCCGTCACGTGCGGAGGTCGTCAAGCTGCAGGCCGACCTCAAGGGCAGCAATGAAGTGCCTCCGAACGGCTCGTCCGGTTCAGGCAAGGCGGAGGCCGCGTTCGACACCCAGACCAAAGTCCTGACCTATACGATTACGTTTGCCAATCTGACTGGGCCGGCGATGGGGGCCCATTTTCATGGCCCCAGTGATGCGGGCAAAAACGCCGGCATCGCTTTGCCCTTCAAGACGGTCCAGAGTCCTATCCAGGGCAGCGCCACGCTCACGGATGCCCAGGCGGCGGATCTATTGGCCGGCAAATGGTACGCGAACATCCATACGGCCGCGAACCCAGGCGGCGAATTGCGCGGGCAGATGATGAAGTAGGGGGATGTCGCCGTGGCGCTGAAGAATGTGTCAGCGCCGTGGGCTTCAGGCTGGCGGCCGAGGCAAGAAGGCCAGGATCGTCTGGGCGAGGATGACACCGACGGTGCCTCCTGCCGCCTTTTGCAGCACGTCCAGGAAACCCGGATCACGATCGGGGGTCAGCGTTTGCAGGACTTCCAGCCCCATCGCAACTGCGATGACGAGCGAGCAGGCCAAAGCGAGTCGGCCGGGCAACAGGAAAGCGAGCAGGAAGCCCAACAGGCCATAGGCGCTGAAGCGCTCGATGACGACGATCCAGTAAGCCTCGTGATGCCCCATCAGCGCCGGCCGCCCCGCCAGCCTTGCCAGGGTGGCATAGGCGATGAGGGCGAGGCAGATTCCCGCGGCTGCGATGAGGTGATTTCGACGCATGGCCTACCATAACCGCGCGAGGGCCATTCCGCTCCGAAAGACGAGAACATCGTTAAAGGTCGCTCTTCGGGCGGCGCGGGCTGCCTAAAACCTGGCCGCTATCGCCGGCCCGGGGGCAGTCCGGCGAAGATGGTCAGGCCACCAGGACGTCGCCGGCCTGCGCTGCAGATGCGGAGTGGCGGCGTGAATCGACGAGCTCGCTGAATTTCGCAAAGGGCAGCGGTGCGGCGACGAGATAGCCCTGCCCTTCCTCGACGCCGGAGGCGATCAGGGCGCGGCGCTGCTCCTCGGTCTCGATTCCTTCGGCGACGACCGTCATGCGGAAGTCCTTGGCGAGCGCGACCAACATCTCGACGATCGTCGTGGTCGATGCATCCACGGTGATGGTGTCGACGAAGAACTTGTCGATCTTGATCGTGTTGGCGCCAAGTCCCTTCAGTCGCGACAGACCGCTGTGACCCACGCCGACGTCGTCGATTGCGACGCGGAAGCCGTGGTCGCGTAACTCGGCCACGACGGTCGCGGCGTGCGCGAGATCGTCGAGCTCGTCGCGTTCGGTGACCTCGACCACGATCTGGCGTGCGGAGATTCTCGCTGCCAGGACCGTGCGACGCAGCGTCTCGACGAAGCCGGCACTCAGCAGGTGTTTGGGCACGACATTCACGGACATCTTGAAGGTCTTGTCCGCCTTCAGCACGCCCTGCAGGTCGGCGAGCGCCGATTTCAGGATCTGCCAGGTCATCACCTGGATGCGCCCGCTGGATTCGGCCAGCGGAATGAAGTTCATCGGCGGCACCACCGAGCCGTCCCGACGAACCCAGCGCGCCAGAATCTCGCAGCCGGTGATCTGGCCCGTCCTGAGCTCGAAGATGGGTTGGTAGTATGGCTTGAATTCGCCGGTTGCGAGGCCGCGATCGAGATCGGCGACCGGCCCTTCCATCCGGCGGCTGCGTGCCAGCAGGATGCCGAACAGTGCACCAAGCCCAAGTGCGACTGCGAGCGCCGGCCAATACGCCTCGCTGTTCCAGCTCGAAAGCACGGCGTGCTCGAGCCGGATCGTGGCGTGAAGCGGGAAGCGCGTGGAATGCCTGTCGAAGCTGATCGGCCCTGGCAGGGGCCTGTCGGCATCGAGCCGGAATTCGCCGAGCTTCTCGCCATTGCTCAAGGCGAGGATCACCTCGCTGTGCGCGCGCAGCTCGGCGGGCATGAGATCGAACAGGCCGGCGTTGATGCCGACGATGGCGACCAGCGCGGAGCTGCGATTGACGTCCCTGAGCACGCCCAATGCGTCGCCGCCGAACTGCTCCACGCGGAACAGCGAGAGCCTCTTGTCGTGTGAGGGCAGCATGTCGCGCCGATCCGCCCAGCCCTTGTCGAACTCGAGCGTCTCGGAATAGGCCGAGCAGATCACCGATCCGTCCGGGTTGACGAGACGGACGTCCTTGATCGCCGAGCGCTGGTAGACGTGGAGCCGGATGGCTTGCAGCGCCGCCGGTGCGCAGCTGGCAAGATCTCGCTTGGCGAGTTCGTCGAGGCTGGCCGCGGCGAAATCGACCGCAAATTCGGAGCGGCGCAGAACGACCTCGGTCAGCTCGTTCAGTTGATGCGCCTGCTGGTGGCGAATGACGCCGTCTGCCGCAAAATGGCCCGCCAGCCCGAACGCCATCGTGCTCGCAACAACGAGCGCCGCAAACGAGAGGTTCGGCCGCTGTAATCTCATCCGGTCCAGGCGAAATTCAGGAGAGGCTTGGTGACTGATCTTGGAATTGATTTTGGAACTGATTTTGGGAATTGATTCTAGCCAGCGGGGGCTAAGATAGGGTTTAACGGGCGGACCGGTCCGGAAGGGCTACCGAGGGGTTGGCTGACTGATGTCGTGCGGCCCGAGCATGGAAAGTTGAGCAGTATGATCAGGACGTTAAGCCTCCTCCTCCTGTCGTTCGTCGTCGGAAGCTCCGCGGCTTGGGCGCAGGGAACCAAAGACCAGCCATCGGGCACTCAGCCCACCTCCCGCAGCGGCACGGCGACGAATTCCGGTTCGGACAGCATGGGCGGAGCCTTCAAGGGGACGGGGACACCCAACTATGGAACGAGCCCTGGGATGGGGTCCCAGAAGAAGACGCGCAACTAGGTCAGGTCAGCTTGGTCGCGCTCATCGGGGGCGCGGGGAGACGGCCTCTGGATAAGCTCTGCCTGACCTGTCGGTGTGGGGCGCTGCGGGATCACGGGCGGCCCGCAGCCGAAGCACCACGAAGGCGATGTTGATCGCCAGCCAAACCAAAACCGCGGAAATGGCAAAGTGGAGCACTGCCAGACCTCGCTGTGAGATTCGAACTAACACCCAAACGTAGGTCTGGTTCCGTCCCGGCGAGACAAGCCATGATTACTCTGTTTCGACTGTAGGCTGACGCCCGCATCTGCAGAGCGTGACCTCTGAGTCTTTTACAGTGACCTGCTGGCCCCATCAGTGAGGTCGGTCGTCTTCACGCAGCGCGGGAGGTCGTGCTGCGGGGCTCAAGGCGAGCACCGTCGCCTTTCCGAGGCTAGCTCTTTTTGCCCGTCTTCGGCTTCAGCGAAAGACCAAGCCGCAAGGCCATGCGCTTGATCGCATCAGGCGAGCGTCCGAGAACTTTCGCGGCCTCTTCCAGCGAAGCCGAAGACTTGGCCAGCTCCATGAGCCGGCGGTCTTCTTTGAACGACCAGGGCTTGCGCGCCATAACCGAAATCATCCTCTTGTCGACACAACGACAAAGCCGCCAAGCGACCCATGTTCGCTCGACGGCTTTGCTTGGGTGGGGCCGGGCTTGGGGGAGCCCGGTGCGAGATGGATATGCGATCGGTGAGACTTCGCAACAAACAACGCGGATTAAGCTAACTGCTCAACCTTACTGCGATGAAATCGATGCGCGACGCTCCGTATAACCACGGTGTTTCGCTGGCGAATCCGATGCGCGCCCTCCGACGGCGGTCTCATCCGTGCCGGTCGACGTTTGAAGCACCAAGATGAACGAGGGTTCATGGTGTCGGCGTGGCGAGTTCTGGTAAAAAGAACTGGAGCCTCTTCTCCGCGCTCTGTGCCCTCGCGTGCCGACCAATCTTCGAGCATCACGTTGCACAAACTTCATCTTCGTCTGACAAAAGTTTCAGCGGTGACGAACTTGAAGTCGACACAACGAAAAGATGAAAATGAGCGCGGGAGGAGCGTTCCGGCAAACGTGGGAATATTCCAATGTTAGCTGCTTTGGTTTTGATTTCGATTTTCGCAGCGGGTTTTGGCTGCGGCTATGCCGTACGGGCGTGGCGCTCGCGGAAGCGATCGGCACGATATCGTCTTTATGCACCCTATACCCCCACTTCGATGGAAGCCGGTCGCACCCAGCGGCCATCGTAACCGCGGGGCCGCGCGCGTGCTGACCCGGGTGAATGGTCGTCGTGGCGGAGTCGAAATAACCATGTGCGGTTAGGTTAATCTGCCGCCGTCCTTGAGCGCCCAGGCAAGGCAACCTAAGACGGATCAGTTCATTGCGAGTTCGGGCCCTCTATTTCCGGAGGGCGTGCGGGTAGGCGTAGATGACGTGGCTGATTGCGTTGCTGGGCGCGACGACTTGCGCTCTTATTTTGATTGCGTTTGTTTGTAGCTATGGCCGGCATCTGAGAGATCTTCCAGGTCCCTGGATCATGAGCGAGGGTCATTCAAATGATTGATCAACGGCAGAACGCGCCGCGCAGATATTTTGTTGACGCGCAAGGGCATCGTGTTCTGATAGGCCTTTCGCTGGAGGAGACGGCGGAATTCGAGGCGCTGGATCTTGCACCGAAGGAGAGGGTGCAAATCGTGGCCGAAACCCGCGCAGGCACGAGAGCGGCCGCGGTTGACGACGTTCGGTGGCTGGAGCTCTATTCCAAGCACGAAGGAGCCTGGCGGGCCTGGATCGCACAAAGCCAGGCGGGGCGGACGCAGGATTTAGGCTTTGTTAACTATGCCTGACCGATGGTAGCGGCTTAGATCTCGAAAATGGGGATGGCCCACATGTTTCAGCTGTTCCTGAGAGCACGCGCGCATAATCTTCTCGGCTCCCGCCGCGAGGACAAAGGTTTTAAGGCCCGCTCCGCGGAGCGTGATGCGGAGACCGACCGCACGCGGATCGGTGCCGTCCTGGCGGCGATCGAAACGGCATTGCAGGAAGCGGAGAGGGAGCAGGCCGGCCTCAACCGGCGTGTCGATGACGCAGTTGCGCGCGCTTCCGTCACCTTCGGAAACGGTACCGACGAGTACCTCGAGCGAGAGGCGCTCGACAATCATCACCAGGATCTCTTTGCGGCTGATATCTCCAATGGCCAGCGCCGGCTCAAGGAATTGGCGAGCAGCATCGGGCACCTGAAGTTCGTCAAGACCGCAATGCTCACGCGTTTTCCGAATTTCAAGCCGCCGCAGCTCAACAGCTAGTATTGGAGCTCTTGCCGCGCGCTCGGCCATCCTTCGAGACTCCCAGGCCACACCGCGTGACAATTCGGCGCCGCTTTGCGGTTTGGCGCGTCGATCCTTTTTGCTATGGTCCCGGCAAGCATTCACGCTTCGAGGGAGCAGCAAGGTGCCGGTCAGGAATATGCGAAGGTTGGTTGGATTGGCATGCGTGTTGACGTTGGCTGCGCCGGCGACGGCGTCGGCCATCACCGCCGAAGTGGCGCGCGCATGCGAAGCGGCGGTGGCCAAGGCGTTTCCGCCCAGGCAAATCGGCAACCCGGCGGCGGGGAGCGCCAAGGGAACGGCCAAGGATCAGCGCGCATACTTCCAAAAATGCGTCGCGAACAACGGTAAGGTCGACGACGCGCCGGCGGAGGCGGCCAAGGACAGCAAGCCCAGTAAGTAGCGGCCGTCGATCTAACGCGGCGGCGGGCAGGGAGAATAGAACGCGCCGTTTGCCGCGTTGATACGTTCGACGCATTGGTTGGGATCGGTGATCGTCCCTGCCACGGTGAAATCGTAGCCGATGCCTTTGACGACGACAATGTAGCGGCCCGGCGACAGCGTGAAGCCGTCCTGTTCCGGTTGCAGCAACAGCATCCTCTGCTGATCCTCGACCGGCCCCACTTTGTAGGGGTAGGACATGCTGCGAATGACCCAGGAATCGCCCGCGTTGACTATGGCGGCCTTGCCGGAGGCATCGACGCCCATTGACCGGGACACCTTCGCGACGACTCGAACCTCGGTCACGCTTGCCTCAATGCTTCCGTCCGGTCTGAACACGATGAAGTTGACATCTCCGCTTGTCAGGGTCGTTGCACTCGGCGTGTTGATGGCCGCCGAGATCGCAACGCGGCGGTCTGGAATCTTTCCGGGGACCGGCTTCAGTTCCTGGAGCTGCCCCTCGTTCAGCGCGTAGACGCCGAAGGTCGTCGGCAAAGGCATGGAGGGGTGTGCAGGTGGCGCCGGCTCCTTTGCGCTGTCGGGCGCTCGTTCAACACTCATGCTCTCCGACGGGGGCGGGGCGGTGGCCGGCCGGGGCTCTGGGTTGCCCGGCGCGCGCTCGGATGGCAGCACCAATTGTGACAGTGCGGACACTTGGGTCCTCAAACGCGGCCAATAGATCACCGTGGTGCTGGCGCCGGCCATGAGCAGGAGAATGCCGGCCAGTCGAACCAGAAAGGTGAAGGCGCCGCTGCGTTTAGTTTGATCCGGCGATCGCGGCGAAACCACGGGACGGCGCGGTGCTCCCGCGTCCTTCGCAGCAGGCGGCGAAGCCGAAACCGGAGCGGGGGCCGGGATCGGCGGGGGTACAACATTTTGCGGTTCCGACGCATCACTGCGCTCGAAGGAACGCTCGACCTCCTTGATGGCACTTTCGAGGACCTGCTGAAGCTCCCGGGATTCCCGCGCCTCGGCGTGGGTGAATTGCTCCAGAAGCTTGACGCGCGCCAGCTCATAAACGATCTCCCGCATCTGCCGGGGATCGTCGGATACGGCGCGGATTCGGCTCGACAGGAGACGGATAAACCCGGCTTTGATCTGTTGCGTCGAAGGAGCGTTGGCCGCAATTTCACCGGAGTCGGTCATCAAGGCCGATCAAGTAGCCCGGTTAGGGCTATTTCGCTAGGTCTTTCCGCTTGAAACGTCTCCACCGAGGCAGCTTCCCCTGTCATTGCCGGGCCTGGCAAAGCCCCGCGGTGTTTCGAAGGTGCTTGCTTTTAGAGGAAAACCTGTGACATTTCGCCAAGCTCCTCATTCTGGTGTTCGGCCATGCGCGGCGTTCTAGCAGTCCTTTCGGTTTTGACGTTCCTGGCTTCGCCTGCCGTTGCACAAGGGATCAAGGATCAGGCCAACACCACGAGCTCCAGCATCATCACCACGCCGACGAAGAAGGCGCAAACCAATCAGACGGCCTCGCGGCCGACCGCCGTTCGGAACCTCTCGGGCAGGCTGCCTGCTGGAAAGTCGGCTCAAGGCGTCTGGCGCGATGGCAAGCTGGTTGCCGTTCCCCGCTGAGGCTGCGACCCAACGAAGCGTGAAGGAACGGTGATCGCCTCCCTGACGTTCATGCTTGGGAGATATCGTATGAAACGACCAGTTCTGATCGCCATTGCGTTGCTTGTGCCCGCCGCTGCCTGGGCCCAGGGCGTCAACGACCCTTCGACGCCCAACCGCAACGTGATCATTGTCAATCCGTCGCAGCCGTCGGGCAGCACGGCCACGCCGAATTACCCGAGCCGGATCCAGGCGCCCCTGACCCGCGGCGGGCGAGCTATACCCTATTACGGAAACAGAACCCGGGGCAGTGCCTCAAGTAGGCGGTAGGTGTGCCGCCGGCTGGCCTAAGAGAACATCGCGAACATCAGCCGTTCGGCCGCCGTGCCCGATTTTCGGTAAATAACGGAACGCTCCTGTCCCCTAAGAGAGCGGCGTCTCGGCGAGCTATTGAGGATTGACCTCGACCTCTAGGGTCGATGTCCCTGCACCGTGAAGCTTTTTACCCGAGATCAGAAGGGTGAATTTATCGGGACCTTGCTTGTCGGCTGCTGCCAGATAGCGGAAGCCGGACCCGACCACGGTCAATTGTCCCCTTGATGGTCCGCTCACGACCGATACCTTGAAGATCTGCATGTACGACCAACGCAGGCCCTGGATGCAGTCGGATCCAGGCTGGATGGTCAGCGTCCACGTCACTGTGTCTCCCGACAGTTCGAACGGCGTCCGTTCCTTGATGCAGAGCGGACTGGCGTGAGCCGCCATGACTAGCGCAGCGGAAGCTGCGATGCAGGCAGCTAGCAGCAACAAGGGTTTTTGAGGCATGCGACGGCAGCTCCACGCGCAATTCCCGAAGAGAATATCAGCGAGCTAACGAGGTCTTCGACTCCTCGGGCTCGCCAGGTGCTCGTCAACTTCGTGCCAGACGAGGTTGCAAGCTAAAGCGCAAAGCTTGCCTGCGAATTCGCTTTCTTGCAATTGGCAAAGGTATAGATTGATGAGCCGGGCATAAGGAGTTTCCGGCCAATGGTTGTCCTTATGCTCTGTCTTTGGAGTTATCAGCGTGCGAACCGCTCGACGTGACCATTCGCTAGATGACGGAAGGCGGTTGGGGACGCTGTCTCGGGCTGTCGTTTCCCTTGCCGCTGCCCTCGGCCTTGGTCTCGCCTACCCTTGCTTCTGTCTTGCTCAGGCCGATCCGGAGCCCTCGCTCAGCGACTATCTTCCACCAAGCGAGCCAGAAGTAACGCGCGACGAATGGCGGCAGCGGATCGAGGACGCTCGGCGCCGCGCCAAGGAAGCTTCGCGCGAGCGGCGGGAGCATCCCGAGCTCTACAAGCCGATTCCGGAAGATCCGGACCTTGTCGCGACCGAACGCCTTCTCCGCGACGATAGCCTGCAGCGAGGCGATATCGTCACGACCAAGAAGGGCATGTTCGTCTATCAGGGGCGATCCGACCAACCGCGTCGCGATCAGGACTTCGTGCCGGTCAACCCGAAATCGGTGCGCTGAAATTCAGTAACGCCGCAAGATCTCGTTGAATTTGGGATCGGTCACTTTCGTGGTGTCGAGCAGCAGCGCCTTGCCTTGCGGCGTTGCCTGCACATAGGCCGCGATCAGCAGCGGCTCGTAACGCGAGCGATTGGCAAGCGCCGAGCGGATGTCGGATTGCGCCAGCAGCTTGATCTCCTCGTCCGTTGCAGCCGCGCCCGAGGTCACGGTCCGGACGCGAGCCAAGGCGACGTCGATCGGCACCGATCCCGTCAAGTAGGACATCTTCACCGCAGGCGTTGCCGCTTCGCCGGCCTGGGCCTGCAGCGTGCCGAGCGTGTGCCAGAGCGCGGGCCTGATTGGTGAGACCTTCAAGGCAGCGACGACGGCGCTTTGGGCGGCCTTGTTCTCGCCGGTCCGTCCGGCCGCATCGGTTGAAGGACGGTGAAGAACGTCAGCTGCCATTGCCGCCGCGTAGTTCGCGAGCAGGTCGCCATCCAGCGAAATTGATGCCAAGACGCCGCCGGCCGCCAGCTTGGCCTTCTCGGGCGGAATCTCACCCGAGAACAAGTCGCTCGCGCGAAAGTTCGGCCGTACGAGATCGCCAAAGAACGTTATGCCGGCGTGAAGCAGCAGCACGAACGCAGTGCAGATGCCGATGACGCGAAGCAGGAACATGCGGTTCATGGTGAAATCGACGAGTCCTGTGAGGGCGAACCGAAGACGGGACCGATAGGACGGCCGGGCTCTTAAATTGCGAGCAGACTATCACCTTGGATGGTCAGCAGCGTCAAGTTTCCGGTCGCATAGGCGCCCGTGTCGATGTTGATGCGGTTCGGGCGAATATCGGGCGCGCTGACCGGCGTGTGACCGTGGACGATATATTTGCCGAAGCGCTCCTCCGACGCGAGGAATTCCTCGCGGATCCAGAGCAGGTCCTCATCCTTCTGGCGCTCGAGCGGCACGCCGGGCTTGACGCCGGCATGGACGAAGAAGAAGTCCCCGCAAGTAAAGGACGAGGGCAATTGCTGGAGGAAAGCCAAGTGCTCGGGCGGCAGCGCGCGCTGCAATCCTTCGATCAGCTCGACCTGCTGCTCCGCGGACGGATTCATGGTCGGCGTGATGCCGTAGGAGACCAGCGTCAGCAGGCCGCCATAGTGGCGCCACTCCTGCAGGCGGGCGGGGTCCTTGAGGACCTCGAGCAGGAAGATCTCGTGGTTGCCCTTGAGGCAAACCGTCTCGTGTGTTTTCGAGCGTTCGATCAACAGATCAAGCACGCCGCGCGAGTCCGGGCCGCGGTCGACATAGTCGCCGAGAAAGACCTGGATGGCCCGTTCGGGGGCCGAGCGGGCCAGATCGACGTCGATGACGGTTAACAGCGATTGAAGCAGATCGGCGCGGCCGTGCACGTCGCCGATGGCATAGACGCGAACGCCGTCGGGAAGCCGAGGCTTGGTCTTCTTTCGAAAGCGTGAGGAAAGGCCCATCAGGTCGGTCGAATCGCTTCCAGCGTCGCGAGCGGAACGTCGCGATGGCTCTTAGCAGAACAAGTCACACATCGGTATTCTTAATTGTTTCCGACCAGGGCCCCCGCATTTTGATTAAAGGATCGCGCGGCCTTTGAGCCGTATTTCAAGACATCTCGCGTAGCGTCTCCCCAACAAAAACGGGGAGCGCGACATGCGCAAAGTTGTAAAGTTCCTGACGGCCGTGGCCGCCATCGTCGTTGCTGCAGGGGTGCAGCAGCGCGCTGAAGCCGCATTCGTCGGTGCGCCCTTGGGGCTGCGCGGGGCCATCCAGTACATCAAGTTCGACCAGCCGACGCTGGCGCCAATGGCATTCACGCTGTTTTGCCTGAAGTACAAGGACGAGTGCAAGCCGCGGCCCCAGCACATCGTGTTCAGGGGCGGGCGCCTGAAGCTTACCGCGGAGCGGCTGGCGCAGATGCAAGAGGTCAACCAGCAGGTCAATACCGCCATCCGTCCCGAGGCCAATCTGGAAGGGCTGCGCGGCGAGAAGTGGCTGCTGCATCCGACCAGCGGCGACTGCAACGATTACGCTGTGACAAAACGCCACGAACTGATCGCCAAGGGCTTTCCGGCGCGCTCGGTGCTGCTCAGCGAGGTCGTGACCACCTGGGGCGAGCATCATCTCGTGGTTGTGGTGCGCACCTTCGCCGGCGATCTCGTGCTGGACAATCTCTCCGGCCACATTCTGCCGTGGTCGAAGAAGCCCTATCGCTGGGTCCGCATTCAGTCGCCCAAGAACCCGAACTACTGGGCCTCCCTCGGCGATCGCGCGGTCTGATCACCGGCGCTCTATCGTGATCCAGATTGGCTGATGCTCTGCGACAGCCCCAGTCCCACGATCACCGAAAGGCACAGGATGGCCGCCGGGCGCAGCAGCCCGGGCCCGGCCAAGCTCTGAATCAGCGCAAACAAAACACAGGCCGCGGCGGCCGCAGGGAAGAACGAGTCGCGTCCGCGCTGCAAGGCGCCGAAGAACAGGCGTACCAGAACGATCGAACTCACCGCCAGCGCGGCCGCCAGGCCAATCCATCCCATGCCCGCAAAGACCGCCGTCGCGGTCGACGGCGCCGTCAAAGCGGCTCCGACATCGCTCTGATAGATCCGGCCCACCGCAGCAAAGGTCCCGGCGCCCGCGCCGAACCAGCGCGTGTCGGTCAACATCCGCTCCAGCGCGGCCCGCGTTTCAGCCCCCATATCCGGGACGAGCCGCAAGAGGACCGGTCCGGTGCCTTTTTCGAACAGGAAGGACAGCACGATCGCCGCGCCGATCAAGGCGGCGGCCGACAAGGCGCCCGCTGCCAATGGCGATAGATCGAGCCTGCGAATGACGAGGATCAGCAGGATCAGCACAATGCCAAAGGCCGCGGCGATCGCGCTGTTCGTGCCCGACAGGCCGAGCACCGCAAGCGCGCTTGCCAGCGCGCCCATGAGTCCGCAAAGACCGATCGCCACCGAGCGAAGCATCGAATGATGCGTCTCGGCCCGTTCGGCCGCGAACTGCATCACCGCCAGATTGAGCATGAGACCGAGGCCGGCCAAAGTCGTCGTGAAATCTGAGGGCGCGGCTCCAGCAAGCGCCGGCGACAGCCGATGCAGGTCCAGCATCAAGGCGGAGACCGCGGTTACGCCGCTCAGCACAAAGAGAACCAGCTCGGCCCGGCTGCGATTGCGGACCACCAGGATGGTGACGCCGAGCAACGAGATCGCCGCAAGCGCCAGCAGCAGCGCGCTGACGGTCAAGCCGATATCGGCCGTGATCGGTCCGAACGGCAGGCCACCTATGGCATCGCGCGTGCTGGCCCAGATCGGATGGGCAGCGCTTAGCGGAAGCGGGACGAGCTGAGCCGCGATGAACAGCGGAAGGGCGATCGGGATCCAGCGGCCCCAGGAGGTCGCGCGAACATAGTGGTCGTAATCGGCTTTTCGCGCGCTCGCGGTGGCCGCCAGCAGGCTAAGCGCGGCGGCCATCATCCCGAGCTGCGCACCGAACTTGGCGCCGGCGATTTCGAGAGTGGAAGCGGAGACGATGGAAACGATGAGGGCAAAATAAGCGAGGGACAAACGGCGCGCTCGAAGGGAATCCTGAAACGGTCAGGTCACCATACAAGCGGGCGGGTGGTTTTCAAACAGAGGCCTGCCTCGGTCCAACGTTTAAACCTCGGGCCGTTTGCGCGCGGGCTCGTCGCAGCGTTGATCGGCGCGCGATCAGCGGGTGGCCTTGATCGGACGGCCGAAGACGCGGGCGGCACGTGCGGCGGCAAGGCCAAATCGCGCGGCCGAGCCGAACAGATAGCCGCCCTGGAGGGCGATGGCCGCGAGTGCCACGCCTTTCAGGCTCTCGAGCACGGTGAGATCGAGCACCAAGCCGACCGGGATGGCGGCGAGCACCATGACGAAGGTCAACGGCAGCAGGACCAGGACGCGAAAGCGTTGGCCCAGCACGGCACCTACCAAAAAGCTGAAAATCAAAAACGCGGTCATCCGAAACACTCTCCGTGCTTCGGACCCTAGGTTCCCCACCCTAAAAAGACCCTTAATCTGTATGGCTAAATTTGGCCTATTGGCTGCAATTTGCCAGCAGCGAATGATAGGCCTCACGCAAGCCGTTCAGGGCCACCACGCCCTTGATCTCGCTGTCGCTTTCCCTGACCACCACCGACAGCGAGGCCGTTGACTGCCACTTGCCGGCGGCAAAGGCCGAGACCTCGTCGGGCAGCAGCACCGCGGCGCCTGCGGCCGCCATGCTGGCGTCAAAGGTCAGGGTGCCACCGCCGCTCGCGGCGATGGTGACCTTGGGGTGGCTCCGCGGCGGAAAGGGCCTGATCAGGGCCACCAGCACGTCAACCTTGCCCTTCGGCGCGCAGCGAACGATGAGGCCGGCAAAGTCCGGGTCGGATTGGGTGGTATCCGCGGTCTTCGTGATGGCCGCGAAGCTTTCGCCGTCCTTACCCCCTTGCGTGCGGCTGAACTTCCAGACGGAGGAGGGGGCGGGGTTGGCGGCTTCAACGATAGGCCTCCCGCGACACGTTGTGTTGTCCGGGCAGGGGCTCGTCCATTGCGAGGGGAGATCCACGCCGCCAAGGAGCGAACCTGCCAGCAGCGTGATCAAAAGGAGGCCAGACACGGGGAATCCTATCTTAATGGTTCCAGCCTTAGCAGAGGGCGGCGAGGTCAAGAAGCCTCACGCTCGACACACTGAGTCCTCGGCTTGGGCGGTTTGCGCGCCAACGGAGCACACGAAATACAACAAATAGTCACAAAGGGTTAAACCAAGCCCCAAAGAGTGGCCCGGGCGCCACAGTAGCCGACCGATCGCACCGTTAACCACCGGGAACACTTGTCGCACCACCCCCTAGGCCGTACCAATTTACGTCACTTGGGGAGCCTCGGGCGCGATTCATGTCATCTATTGCCAAGACCTATATGTTGAAGCCAGCGTTGCTGGCCGCCGCTTTGGCGCTCGGAGCGTGCTCGACCAATCCCGGCTCGGGACCGCTGACGGACGACGTCAACAACAAGATTCAGACTGAAAACGCTCCGGCCTACGAGCTGGTGCCACTCAATCCCGCGACGGTGAAGATCCTGCACACCCATGAGCCCAAAGGGCTCGCCGGCGTGTTCACTGATCGGCGGCCGCCGGCCAGCATCGTATTCGGCATCGGCGACGTCGTCAGCGTCACCATCTTCGAAGCCGCGGCAGGCGGTCTGTTCATCCCGGCGGAAGCCGGCGTCCGTCCGGGTAACTATGTGACGATCCCCGATCAGTCGGTCGACAATGACGGCTTCATCACCGTGCCCTATGCCGGCCAGATCAAGGCTGCGGGGCTTACGGCGGTCCAAATTCAGCGCGCGATCGTCGACAAGATCGGCAACCGTGCGATCGAGCCGCAGGCGGTCGTGGCGATGTCCTCGCAACGCACCCAGCTCATCAGCGTGCTCGGCGAGGTCAATTCGCCGGCGCGTTATCCCGCCAGCGCGGCGGGCGCCAAGGATCGCGTGCTCGATGCGATCACCCGCGCGGGCGGCATCAAGGGCCAGGGCTTCGAGACCTGGGTCATGCTGGAGCGTGGCGGACGGCGGGCCACCGTGCCGTTCGAAAATCTCGTGATGGCGCCCGAGAACAACGTCTATGTTCGCCCCGACGACAGCATCTACGTCTATCGCGAGCAGCAGAAGTTCCTGGCGTTCGGCGCCAGCGGCCAGAGCGGCGAGTTCAACTTCGATGCCTGGCGCATCAATCTCGGCGAAGCCGTCGGCAAGGCTGGTGGTCTCCTCGATGGTCAGGCCGATCCGGCCGCCGTCTATCTCTATCGCCGCGAGCCGCGCGAGGTTGCGGCCCAGCTCGGCATCGACGTCAGCAAGTACACTTCAGAGACCGTTCCGGTCATCTTCAACGTGAACCTCCGCGATCCCGGTGGCTTCTTCCTTACCACCAAGGTCATGATGAAGAACGGCGACGTGATCTACGTCTCGAACTCCCGCAACGTCGAAGTTACGAAATTCCTGCAGTTCCTGCGCGTGATCATGGCCACCGGCTCGGATGCGGTGAATCTCTCCAACGACGCCCTGATCTTCCGCAACAACGTCAAGCTGGCGCCGTAAGACGCCAACTTGATCCAGCGAAACCGATGGCACCGGGGCTTTGTCCCGGTGCCATTTTCGTTTAGATCGAAGCGGTTCTGCTGCGGCTACGAGTTCGGGAAAGATCAAGGCGCCACTGGGCAGGGCGCCGGTCATCGGGCACCCCGCACTGTTGCAAGGGGCTTCATGCGCTTTCGGACACTTTGCCGTCTTTTGGCTCTCGTCCCCGTCGGCTTCGGGCTTGCACCGCTCGGGCAAGCTCTCGGCGCTGCTGCAGAGCTAGGCGTCCGCCACCGCATCGACGTGATGGTCTCCGCGGAGCCTGATGCTCCGGTCCTGTCGCGCCTCAAGGGCGCCAAGGGCGAGCTGTCGTTCACGGTCCGGCTGTCGGCGAACTCCAAGGAGAGCAAGTTCTTCGGAATGCTGCGCCCGTCCTTCCCGGATATCCTCGTCCCCGATAGCGCGGGCAAACCGCTGGTCCAGCAGACCAAGCTATGGGAGGAGGAGGTCTGTCATCAGCGCCGCGGCCTGCCCAAAGTCACGGTGACGCAACTCGGCGGGCATTTCGGCGAGGGGGAGGGGCGGATCGAGATTTCGGCTATCAACCGGCACATCGGCGTCCTGGTCCCGCCCGACGAATTAACCCCTGGAATAAAACTCGATCCGGGCAGTGATAGCTTTGGAGTATTCTTGGCGTTCCGGGCGCAGACCCGGAACAGCCGCCTCAATGTGGATCTGAAGATCTATCCGATCGATTGCTTCCTCTAAGCCTAAAGCAAAGCTCGCCTTAAGAAAGCACGATGCGCCTTTGGCCTCCCAATATGAGCTGGTTCAGGATTCGTTGGTCATGGAGCCTGCCCGCGACCTTCATCCTGCTCTTTGTGGTAGCCGGCGCGCCGTTTCCGTTCGGCTCGACCAATGATCTGTCGATCGCATTCTGGTGCCTGTGCCTCGGGGTAGCGGTGATCTTCGCGCCGACGCGCGATCTGCGTCGGCCGCATCTTTGGCTGCTCGCCGGCCTCGGGGTGATCGTTGCGGCCTACGCGTTCGTGCTGCATGAGCAGCTCTCCGACCATCCCTGGATTGCGCCATTCCAGCCGATCTGGAAGCAGGCCTCGGATCTGCTGGGCGTGCCGGTCGCTCCTTCGGCTTCCATCGTGAAGAACGAAGCGTTCTTCGCGCTCGGCGCGCCGCTCGCCAACATCCTCGCCATCGTTCTCGGCATCACCGTCGGAGCGAACCGCGACCGCGCCCGCCGCCTACTGTGGGTGATCGCGATCTCCGGTGCGGCCTACGCCCTCTACGGCGTGCTCTCGTTCCTGATCGAGCCCACCATGATCCTGTGGCGGGACAAGACGGCCTATCTCGGCAGCGTCACCGGTACCTTCATCAACCGCAACACGGCGGCGGCCTATTTCGGCTCCTGCGCGGTGATCTGGATGCTGCTGATTCTGGAGGATGTCCGCCGCCGGCTCCCTGAACGGCACATCGAATGGAAACGGCTGTCGCTCGACGTGCGTACGATCCCTCCCAAAGAGATCCTGCCGCAGCTCACATGTCTGCTGATCTGCCTGATGGCGATGTTCATGACGACCTCGCGTGCCGGCGTCGGGCTGTCGCTGCTCGCGATGATCGTCGCGTTCACGCTCTTTCTCAGGAAAGACCTGCCGCCGCGCACCGGCGTCTGGATCTCGCTCGGCTCGGGCCTTGCTGTCGCGCTTGGCCTCTTACAGCTGCTCGGCGGCCGCGTCTCCAGTCGCTTCGACAGTCAGGGCCTCGTTGACGAAGGCCGCATCGAGGCCTGGAAATCGACGCTGCGGATCATCGGCGACAATCCCTGGTTCGGCACCGGCATGGGCACCTTCCAATGGGCCTTCCCGCCGTATCGAAGTCCTAACATTTCGATTCGCGGAATCTGGGACGCCGCGCATTCGACGCCACTGGAGCTTGCCTCCGAGGTGGGCATTCCCATGGCGCTGCTGGTGGCGCTCGGCTGGGCCATCATGCTGCTCGTTTTGGCCAGGGGCGTGTTCACCCGCCGGCGCGATGCCATCATCCCACTGGCGGCGGTGGCGACCGCGACGCTGTCGCTGCTGCATTCGTGCCTCGACTTCACGCTGCAGGTGCCCGGCTACAGCATTCCATTCTTTGCGCTTTTCGGCGCCGGCCTGGCGCAATCCTTCCGCACCAAGGAGGCTCGGCGGGAGGCGGAGACGGGCGCTACCAGGCGGCGAGCCGAGGGCGTCCGACAACTGCTGACGCGGCCCCGGACCGGGTGCCGCAGCTTCACAAAAGTATCTAGATTTGAAGCAGTTGCGCCGTTTACGAAGTCTTTAGAATAAATGGACAGCCCTTTTCACTTCGGATAGGTTCCTGCACTGCACAGCCATTTGCCCGGCGAGGAAGCACATCGGGGCAGCTGATTTTTTGGAGGTTGATTTATGAACGTTATCAGGATTGCGCTTCGCTTGGCTGCCGCCGCGGCCCTCGCCGCGACGATCTCGTCGGTTGCCAGCGCCGCCATTTACCCGCCGCAGCGCCAGCTGCCGGCCACCGTCATTTCCGAGTTCAAGGCGGCGCCCAACAGTCTGCTGCAGCAATACCCGACCGGCGGCCCGCAGCTGATCTCGCGCGTGCGCGATCTCGGCGCCTCCGACCCGACCACGCTTCCCGGCCTGATCGCGCTTCTAAAGGATCCCGCGACCACGAAGGACCAGATGCGCGCCATCGTCGCCGGCCTCGCCCAAGTCGCTCGCATGGCCGCGCAGCAGGATCAGGCCTATGGCAATGAGATCCAGAGCGCGATCGCCGGCACCGGCAATCCCGATGTGATCGTCGCCTATCAGGCCGCCACCGGCGACGTCGCAATCGCCGCGACCGGCGGCGGCGCGGGTGGCGGCGGCACCGGCGCAGGCGGGCCGACGAGTAATAGCGGCTTTGCCAACGGCGGCGGTGGCGGGGGGGCCGTCAGGTTCGGCAACAACACCACGAACAACAACGCGCCCAACGGCGGCAACGCCGGCGTCGGCAGCGCCGGCAACAGCGTCAGCGCGCGCTGACCGAAATCGGCCCTTCGGCCGGGCCCATGAGGCCTCACGGCAGCGGCGCCACCGGGCGCCGCTTTGCGTTTGCGCCGTTAAGCTTTCTGCAAAAAGTCGCGCAAGGCGCGCTGTGCACGGCATTCACTGCGTTCAATTGCAGGCGGGTTTGTGTTAGTTTTCAGGGCAGCGCGGGTTTTGGCATCGGGTTTGCTCCGGATGCCATTAGGCTTTTGGCCAGCATTGATCCCAAGAACACACATTCGATCCATTTTCAGGAATCTATAGATGTTACAGGTGAACAAGCCGGCCGCGGAGATCAATCGCGAATTCGTTGAGATGCAAGGTTCACAGTCCGAATCGCTCGCCTCGTATCTCAGCATTATCCGCCGGCAGTTCCCGACGATAATCGCAATCCTGTCGGCCTGCGTGATCGTTGCGCTGTTGTATCTCTTTACTGCTGCCCCGCAATACACCTCGACCGCGTCGATGGTGATCGACACGCGGAAGGTGCAGCTGTTCCAGCAGCAGTCGGTGCTTGGGGACGTCGCAGTCGATTCCGCGACCGTGGAAACGCAGGTCGAAATCCTGAAATCCGAAAACATCAGCCTTGCGGTCATCCGCGACCTTCACCTGATCGACGATCCCGAATTCACCGGTACTGGTGGCGCCCTGCTTGGCGCCGTTGCTAGGCTGGTTTCCTCGAGCAGCCCAGCTTCCGAATTCGAATTGACCCGAAAGGCACTGGAGGAGTTCGCTAGGAATCGAGTCATCAAGCGTCTTGGCACCACCTACGTGATGGAGATTGGCTTCACCTCGCGCGATCCAGCGAAAGCGGCGAGGATCGCCAATGCTATCGCGGACGCCTATATCGTGGACCAGCTCGAGGCGAAGTACCAGGCGACCCGCCGCGCCAGTGTCTGGCTGCAGGATCGCATAAAGGAGCTGCGTGCCCAGGCGACCGGTGCGCAGAAGGCGGTGGTCGATTTCAAGATTGCGAACCACATCGTCAATACCGGCGGACGACTGATGAACGAGCAGCAACTCGCCGAAGTGAACAGCCAGCTCGTGCTGGCGCATGCGGCGACCGCAGAAACTAAGGCGCGGCTTGACCGCATGACCAGCATCCTCAAGCAGGAGATCCCGGATGCCTCTGTTGCCGATGCGCTGAAGAACGAGACGATCGTAAAGTTGCGCGCTCAATATGTCGACATGGCCTCCAAAGAGGCCATTTGGGCGTCGAAGTATGGCTACGACCATCTCGCCGCTGTAAACCTTCGGCGGCAGATGGACGAGATCAGAAAGAACATCACCGACGAGCTCAAGCGCATCCAGGAATCGTACAAGAGCGACTATGATATCGCAGCCACCCGTGAGGAGAGCATCAAGACGAGCCTGAATGCGGCTGTCTCTGAATCACAGCTCACTAACCAGGCGCAGATCCAGTTGCGCGAGCTCGAGAGCACCGCCCAATCCTACCAAGCGATGTACGACAATTTTCTGCAGCGCTATATGGAAAGCGTGCAGCAGCAGTCCTTCCCGATCACTGAAGCGCGTGTTATCAGCGCGGCGACGATGCCGTTGAAGAAGAGCTATCCGAAGCCTCTGGTCGTTTTGGCGGTAGGGCTCTTCAGTGGCCTCATGCTGAGCTTTGGCGTCGCCATGGCTCGCGAGCTCACCGACCGCGTCTTCCGTACGACCCAGCAAGTCGAAGAAATCCTGGGCACAAGCTGCCTCGCGATCCTCCCCACGGTGGGCAGCTCCGCCGCACGGCCGCTGTCGCTGCTTCCTGGCTCGCTTGCGGACAGGTTTACCGACAAGTCAGGCAGCCCCGATCCGGACCTCTTGCGCTATGTCGTCGAAAATCCTCTGTCCCGCTACTCCGAGGCCGTGCGAACCCTCAAGGTAGCCATGGATCTCAACTCAATGTTGCGAGAGAATCGTGTGCTGGCAGTCACCTCAACTCTTCCGAACGAGGGAAAGAGCACGCTTTCCGCGAACCTCGCCCAGCTCATGGCACACGGTGGCGCCCGAGTGATTCTGATCGATGCTGACCTGCGCAACCCCTCACTGTCGCGCGCGCTGGTGCCGTACGCGCGCGTCGGCTTGGTCGATGTTGTCGCGCAGAGTGCGCGGCTGGAGGATACGTTAGTAATCGATCCTGAGACCAAGCTCTCGATACTGCCGGCGGCTACGCCCTCGAAGCTCCTACACACAAACGAGATCCTCGCGTCTAAAGCGATGCACAATCTTGTCACGTTGTTGCGCTCGAAATTCGAGTACGTTGTGCTGGACATGCCGCCAATGGCGCCTGTGGTCGACGCGCGTGTCACCTCGACCTTCGTCGATTCTTACTTATATGTGGTAGAGTGGGGAAAGACGAATACAGACGTGGCGCGCCACAATCTGCGCGCGGCGCCGGAAATCCACGGCAAGCTGTTGGGAGCCGTCCTGAACAAGGCCGAGACAAGGCTACTTGCGCGCTACGAAGCCTATTATGGTCGCCAATACTACCAGAAATACTACGCAAGGTATGGGTACGTGGACTAACTGTCGCGCAGTGCCGAAGGCATTCGTGCGTGTGATGCTGCTGTTTGTGGCGCTTTTCGGTACGCTCTGGCCGATGGCAGCCGTTCCTTCCTTCTGGTTGACGGCACCTATCCGCGAGGCGTCGCTACAGATCATGGCCGACGGCCGGTTCAGGCCTGGTGTTTTGGCGGACATGCTGATCCGCTTGAATGCGAATTCCCGACCGGTTGTAGTGCAACCTGAGCTTCGATCTGCACTCGCACTGGTAACGCTGCGAACCGCCGAAGAAGCGATGCACCGAAAGAAACCCGACGAGGGCGATCGCGCAATGGAAGCGAGCGAGGGCGAATTGCGGTCGGCGCTACAGGTCACCCCAACTGACTCATTTCTTTGGCTGATGCTCTATTCGGTTGTGACGAGGCGCAGTGGATTCGACTTTGACAACATCAGGTATCTGGAACGGTCCTATGCGTCGGGACCGAACGAAGGCTGGGTCGTGCTCCGGCGCAATCAGTTGGCGCTTGCGGTCTTCTCGGTGCTAAGCAAATCTCGTCAACAAGAGGTCGTCGCTGAATTTGCAGCTCTCATCAATAGCGGTTTCATTGAGGAAGCCGCCATCAATTTGACCGGCGTAGGTTGGGTTGAACGCGAGCGCTTGTTGGAGAACCTGAAGAAATTGGATGTTGCGTCACGCGAAATCTTCGCCAAGAGATTGGCGCGCGACGGAGTGAGGGTGAGTATACCTGGGATTGAGCAGGACGAGAGATACTTGCGCTAAGGATCAGTGCGTTGCGACATTCATTCACGCGCACTTGCCGAATGGTCTGGTCCAGTGCGCCAGCATTAATGATTAAACGAATGCACCTAGGTCGACCTATGGACAACTACCGGCGAGGCGGGATAGGCAACGCGGCGAATACTGGAAGGTCAATTGATATCACATGCTTCGTGATCAGAGGGAAGTTCGGGTATTCTCGTCACCCTGAGCGCGTGCTCAACCGTCGGGTAGTGCTTGTAAAATCGTAATTGGCCAGCAGATAATTTGCCTAGCGGGCCCTCACGCCTACAGTTTACCGATTTTAACGGGATCATATGAATAAGCTCCATCCTGAACTCGTTCGGCAAGATCGAAGAGACATCCCCGACGATAGAAGTGAAATCCGCCTCTTCGCGGTGCTGCGCGATGAAATGTTACGCCTGCCCTACTTTCTAAACTATTATCGCCAACTCGGGGTATCCCGATTCTTTGTAATCGACAATGGATCCAACGATGGGTCGGGGCAGTTTTTGCTCGATCAATCAGATTGTCACGTGTTTTTCACGGAAGGGTCGTACGGAAAGAGTCGCGCAGGTGTTAATTGGCTGAACTCGTTGCTGGATGCTTATGGCACATCACACTGGATTCTTCTCGCTGACGCCGACGAATTGTTTGTCTTTCCCGCTTGTGAAAATGTAGAACTGCCGAAATTTTGCAACTGGCTGGATCAGCTCGGTTATGAGGCGGTGTACGCACTTCTCCTCGACATGTACAGCTCGCTCCCTATCCGAGAGGTCAACTATCGGCAAAGCGAAGACTTTAGAGCGACATGCCCTTACCATGACAGCAGCTATGTTGTCGTGCGCCGATACGGCTTCGCGTCTGCTTTCCCGCCCTTCGAGCACATTGGTGGGCCGCGTCTGCGCCTTTGTTTTGGAGATCAGAATACGCCTGCGATCTGGCCTCGTCTGAAGCCAAAATTGGCGAGGCGAGCCTTAGCGATCGCGCACAAGGCTGGATTTTTCCGTCAAAAACGAGCTCAGGTCGTCGCAACGCAGGCATATAAGGTTCCGTTGGTCAAATGGCGAAGCGGAAACGCGTTTGTTAATAGCCATCGGCTTAACGCCGTTAAGCTTTCGCCCGTTACAGGCGCTCTGCTGCACTTCAAGTATTTTCAGGACTTCGGCAAACGCATCGAAGATTCTCTTGCACACGGAGAACACTACGGCGGCGCAATAGAATACCGCCGGTACGGTGAACTCCTGGCAGCAAATCCTAATTTGTCGCTCCTAGGCCCGGAAAGTGTTCGTTACACCTCAAGTCGCGAGTTGGTTGACAGCGGCTTGATCCGAACAGACAGTCGTTGGATGTCGATCGTTTGAGGTTGTCAGCATTCGTCGCTAGCCGAGCATCCGATAATGGTCGAAACTCCTCACAAAAGCCGCTTCGCCCCGCGCAAGAGGTTGTTGCGCAGAAGCAGATGGCTGCTGCAGCTTTTTCTGCTGCTCGTTCAGTTAGTGGCGTCGAATCGGGGTGTGATGGCCAATGGCCTTCCCTCAGGCTTGGGTGTTCACGTGCAGGTATGGCAGATTGACACTGCCGACTTGGAACGAATCCGAAATTTTGGTTTCAGCTTTGTACGATGGGGTATGTCGTGGGAAGCAATCGAGAAAGATCCAGGAGAGTTCGACTGGGCAACGACAGACGCATTTTTCAAGAAGGTCAGACACTCGGGTCTTTCCTCCATTGTGATTCTGGCGACTGGAAACCATTTTTATAGCCGCTGGCTAGAACTGCCGGCAGATCCGGGCGTGCGAGAGAGGAAAGTTGCGGCACCACCAGAGAGTGAGGCTGCGATGGCGGCCTTCAGCCGCTTCGCTGCCGCTGCCGCGAAGCGGTACGCTGACGAGTCGGTTACGTGGGAGGTCTGGAATGAGCCGGACTTGCCCGTATTCTGGCCGCCCAAACCAAAGCCAGATGCCTACGCGCAACTCGCCGCAATGACTTGCAGCGCAATCAAGATGGCTGCTCCAAAGGCAATGGTGCTTGCGCCGGCAACTGCCAGCCTGCCGATCCGGGCGCCCGCACTCTATGGGACTCTGGCGAAGACCGAGGCGGCAGGGTGTCTCGATGGCTTGAGTATGCATAGTTATCGCATAAGCGGCGGGCGACGGCCGGATCCGGAGAGCGTGGAAGCTGAGAACCTGGCCAGTCGCGCACTACTTGAGCGCCTGTCCGGTCGATGGCGTGACGTGCCCATGCTGTGCACTGAATGGGGTTATCCCGCTTCGGCCGTTGGCCGTGCAACCCAGCGAGCATATTTGGCTCGCGCCTATCTTGCGAACGTCGCCAGTGGCGTTCAGGCAACCGTATGGTACGAATGGAAGGACTCAAGGGACGACCCTGCCAATCCCGAGTCTCATTTTGGACTTCAGACGGCGCAGGGTATTTTCAAGGTTGAGCCGGATGACGGATTAGTTCGGCGATTAACGAGTATGAGGTTCGTTCGCCGACTGCAAGCCGTGGACCCTCAGGTGCAGCTCCTTTTGTTCGAGGAAGGGAAAACAAGTCAGATCGTTGCCTGGCTAAGGTCCGACTCTGCTCGAACCGCCGTTGCCAAAATAGCCGGAAAGGCGGTCGTCCTAAGCAACTACCCTGTGATCGTCCCTGGCGACCGGGCCGAAGATGACGGACATGGTCATGCGCGTTAAACTGGCTGACTCGATATTCGCGTTGGCCGTGATCGCGATTCCCTTCGACGCGATCGCAGGATTTAAATCCTTCGGAGAACTCGGCAACGAGAGTTCTTTCTATTTCTTTGCGTTGGCCATGGGGCTGTATGGGATCAACGCTGCCGGCGCTAGCGTAGCTGGTGAGCTTGTCGAGCGGCCAGGCGGGCCCCTTTTCTGGCGAACCGGTGCCGCCATCGTAATCGTAATAGCGATTTCGGCCCTCTGGAATGCGACTGAAATCAGCGCGGCGAGGTTTCATGGTCGCGATGGGCTTGCGAAATTGGTCACCTCCGCGACCGTGGTAATCTACGGCTTAGCCCTCGCATTGTTGACTCGTGCAGTGGTTTTGGGGCGATGGTATGTGCGCCTGATACTGCCCATTTGTATCAGCGCGGCACTATGCGTCGGCTTCGGCTTGCTCGAGGCTCTCGATCGAGTTGGGATGAGTCTTCCACTCTATCAAACTGTGAACTCCTTGCTCCACGCGGGCTCGGATCATACTGTTCAATCGTGGGACGGCACCTTGAATTTGAGGCTTATCGAGGGATGGGATAAACGCCTTCGTACCGTTTCGTTCGAGCCTCCATCATTCGGGAACTTTTCCGGACTTGCATGGCCTTGGCTTTTCGCTGCAATATTCATAACTCGGGGCATTAGGAAGGCCCTCCATATTTTCTTGCTCTTGGCTTTCACAGCCTTGATTGTTGGTTCTCAGGCCCGGACGGGATGGTTGCTCTTGGCAACCAACGTTGTCGCTTTCGGTCTCCTGAAATTTCTGTTCCTGCCCCCGGATGGACGCGTACCGAAGTCGGCGACCTTCATTGGGGCACTACTGCTGTTTGCAGTGGTTGCAGTGATCATATTTTACGCGGCGAGCTTCGACGAGGTGATTCGCGAGGCCGTTGTGGGGACTTCTGTTTCCGATCTGTCGCGTTTGGCCTATCAAGTTACGTCGATTAGAATGTTTTCTGAGTACCCGATATTGGGGGTTGGGTTGGGTCAGTTCGCCTTCAAGGCTAGCTCGTATATGCCGGACTGGGGGTTCCTAAGTTCCGAGGTCAAGGCGTCCCTCCGATTTACCGACGCGCCCTGGCCTAACACGTACTCGCTTTACGCCAGGCTTGCCGCTGAACTCGGCTTGATCGGCCTTTTCGGATGGATGTCAATCTGGATCGCGCTCATCGTTTCGGTGCGCGGGGCGGGGTTGATCTACGCGAATTTGGGTCGGAATGTGCCGGTGGTTGCATACCCGATCATCATGAGCTGTGCCGATGTTATCGTAACCGGGCTCACCACGGATACCTTTCGAACCCCGATGATCTGGATCACCCTGGGCGCAGGCGCAGCCTTTAGTGCACGGGTGGGGCAACTTGCTGGCGCCCCCCTCCGACCATCCACACGTCCAATTCCGAGCCAGACCTATCTCACGTCCTCGCGCAGCTGATCGGGAAAATGGGATGGCACTAGCCTATCACAGTAACCGATTCCGTAGAGGATCTGAGACTCATTGGCTGACGCATGGTCTGAACCTGATGCGGGTAAGCTGGCTCAGGGCAGTAGTCGGATTATGCCTTGTATTCGGTTGCAACTCCCGTGAATGAGCGCGCGGAAGTTTGGAGCAGATTGCGATCGCATCCATTGTTTGGCGCCGCGGCTGGGTTGGCAGCGCGGGTCATTCAAATGGGATCCACGCTGGCTCTCGTGCCGATCCTGCTGAGTCACCTGGGCTCCGAGCAATTCGCCGTGTGGCTCGCCGCGAGTTCCTTGATGGGCGCTTTTTCCTTTATCGATTTGGGAATTGGATCGGGTCTAGTCAATCACATCGCAGTCTCGAAGGGAGCCTACAATACCGCGCGAACATACCTTTCAAATGCGCTTGTGGCTCTTACGTTGTTCTCAGTCGTCAGTACGACGGTGGTATGTCTGACGTTCTTTTCGAATCGGACGGGTAGTAGCTTCGTTCATTTTCAAGGTACTGGAGCTTGGGAAGCATTCTTTGTGACGTGTCTGACACTTTGTATCGTGTCGCCGCTGAGCCTTGTTTGGAAAACCAGACTTGGTCTAGGTGAAACCGCAATTCAAAGCATTTGGGACGCATTTGCCTCCCTTGCCACGTTTTGCGCGATCGTTGTCAGCCTCCAGTTCAATGCAGGTATCGTCGCCGTAGTGGCTTCTTTCTGCGCGGTGCCTCTAGTCGTTCATTGCCTTAACGGCACTCTATTGCTTCGGCGGCGCCCCGACCTGAAGCCGCGTCTTTCGCTGGCAAGTGCGGGGAAGCTGGCAACAGTGCTGAAATCCGGCGCTCCGTTCCTGCTCGTAAACGCGATCAACGCCATCAGCTTTTCCTTCGATTCTGTCTTGGCATTACATCTCTTGGATGCCGAACAGGCGGCGCGATTCGGGGTTGCGCAGAAAATGGCGATCGCGGTCCAGACGTTGCTTTCGATTGGCCTGACTCCGTTTTGGCCTCAGTTCCGAGCTGCAACCGCGGAGCAAAATGCGCGCGGCGCGTGTGGACTTTTGGTCTCCGCTTTTTCATTGGCCTTGCTTATAGCGGGTTCTGTCTCGACGGTGACCCTCCTGTTTGGAGATGATGTCACGCGTTTTTGGACGCGTGGCAGGATATCGCTTCCAAATGACCTGATCATTGGTGTTGCGATCTGGATTCCGGTTTTCGCCGTTAACGCGGTGCTCACGTCACTCATGAGCGTGCCATCGCTGCTGCCTATGCAACTGAAACTGGCGAGTTTGTCTGGGATAAGCTGTTTTGTAGCTAAGGTCGCTTTGGCAAAAACGTTGGGGGGAGTTGGGCTGTTCTGGGGAAATAGCTTCGGCCTGTGTGCCTTCTTTATAGTTCCTGCTTCTTTTGTTATCGCGCGCGACCTTCTCAGGATGCAACGGCGTAAAGGCGGTTAAAGTGTCAAAATCAGACAATCTTAACTTGAAGGTCGCGCACTTCACCGAAGCGCCGTTGGGAGGGGTTCTTGCGCATTTGCAGGAATTGATTGCGGAGCAAATCAGAGATTCTGCAATCTCTCAAATTGTGGTCTTCGGTCCCGATATAAATGACGAGGCTCTATCAAAGCTGGCTCATCCAAAGCTTGTCATCAAGTCGTATCCATACGTTGGGCGATCGATACGGTCTCTGATCAGAGTCCCCTTTGCCGCCGGGGCGCTGATCCAACGCTTTAAGCCCGATGTCGTTCATGTCCACTCTACGTTTGCTGGACTTCTTGTGCGTCCAGTTGCTTTCCTGCCGAAGCGCCGTCCAATCATTGTGTATTGTCCTCATGGTTGGGCGTTCCTGCGGGACACAAAGGCGAACCGGCTATATGCGTGGCTTGAGGCGGCATTGTCGCGCTTGTGCGACGGTGTCGTATGCGTATCTTCCTCCGAGCGCGAAGCGGCTGCTTCAGCCGGCATTCCTGTTTCAAAATGTGTTGTGATTCTAAATGGCATCGCGGACGAGGCGATGCCGTCAGCGAACTCGGCGTCAGGCCTTGAGAGGCCGGTCAAAATTCTTTTCGTGGGTCGTTTCGATCGACAAAAGGGATTTGACGTGTTTCTCGACGTCATGTCCGAGCTTGGCAACTTGGCTCAGGGCTTTGCGATCGGTGACTTTGTTACCGATGCCACTACCGTTCTAGAAATTCCCGAGAATGTCGAACTCCTCGGTTGGAGAACTCGGTCACAGGTCGAGGAGAGTTTGGCAACGGCTGACCTGCTCCTGATGCCTTCTCGCTGGGAGGGATTGCCCATGATCGCGATCGAAGCGATGCGAGCGGGCCTTCCGATATTCTCCTCCTCAGTAGGAGGACTTCCGGAGCTTGTTGAGGATGGAGCGACCGGACGGCTCCTGAAGAGCTTGCGACCGCTGGATATCGCGAATGCGATACGTGCCACTAGTGCTGAGGAATTGCGAAGCTTCGCTCAAAACGCTCATCATCGGTTTAGAATGCACTACACGGCCAGATCAATGGCTGACCGGACAAAGCAACTCTATTTGGATCTCCTGGGAGCTCGTGATTTTTACTCGCAAGAAGCCGTGACTACATCTCGAAGTAAGGCAGAAGGCTCGGGAAGCATCCTGCATCGCTCCCTCGATGGAACGGACCGCAGCCCGTAGAAAGCTCAAGCTCGCGCGCGCCCAGGCCGCGCTACTCGTCCGACGCAGACCGAACCTCAAACTGGATTAAGCCCAGAGCAAGGTTAACGAAAAAACTCCGGACCCTTGCGAGCGCGCAATGCCTTCTGATTTCATTAAGGAGCGAGCCGGCGCGCGCGAGCAGAGCAAATCGAGAAGCCGCGGGCGAATGATTGCGAAACGTCCATTAAGCACATCAGTTAAAGAGCGCTCGGTTTCCTTAAACTAAAATGCGCTTCGGCCATCTACGGTGGGCGCGTCCAGTTTGAGGAGCGCCAGAGATGTCCAGTTCAGCTTCCACTGCGGATTATGCAGTCAATTCCGCAACGAGCGTGACAAGCTTTATCGATTCGATCGGCATCGCCACTCACCTTGCGTCGTACGATCCGACTCACATCCTGAGCGAGTTATCCTATCTTGGCATTTCGAATGTCCGTGACGGCATCCCGCCCGCCACCGCGCTTTCGACGTATATCGCGCTGGCCGAGACCGGAGTCCGTTTTGTTCTTCTCGAGTCAAATTCCTTCTACGCGGATCAGGCGAGCCAGGTGAATGCGGCAGCCGACCTTGTACGCGCAGATGCTCTCGAAATGGCCGTGCCCGGCAGCATCATTGCGCTGGAAGGGTCGAATGAATACACGACCAACACCTACTATCTCAACGGAATTTCCTCTCACGGGAATCTGAGCTGGGGCGCGGCCGACGACGCCGCGTTGCAGGCGGCGATGCGAGCAGATCCGCTGATGGCCGGCGTCAGCGTGATCGCCGCCTCCGAGTGCAGCACACTCGCGATCCCTTCCTTTGGGACATTTGCAGACGCCTCCAACGTCCATGTCTATGGAGGCATCGGCCAGCAGTTGCAGGACGGTATCAATGCCTGGGTCGCAGCCGCTCAGGCGTCCAATCCCGGCAAACCCGTCTACATCACTGAAACCGGCGTCTCCAGTTCGGGCTTCAACACATCGACCTGGGGCGGAGGCGTGGCTGATGCCTACACCCAGGGCATCATCGACACCAACGCGCTGCTGGACGGTTACAAGGCGGGAGCCGCCATCACCTTCCTGTATGAGCTAATGGATGAGCCTAACGCGTCGAGTGACCAAGAGCAGCACTTCGGCCTCTTCAACGCTGACGGGACTCCGAAACCCGCCGCCGTAGACATTAGCAACCTGACGCATATTCTCGAAGACAAAGGTCCGCCGCTCACATCGCCTGGAACTCTTGCCTATAACATCTACGGTCTGCCGAGCACTGCGTCGTCGATGCTGTTGGAAAAGTCGAGCGGTGCTTTCGACATCGTTCTCTGGAATGGCAATGCCACACTTTACAACGGCACCAGCGTCGTGACGCCGCCAACATCGGAAGTAACGATCAGCTTGCCTAGCGCGGTCTCAAGCATCAAGATTTTCGACCCCATTAAAGGGACTACCGCCATTCAGACCGTTTCCAACGTGAGCAGCATAACCGTTGGCTTATCGGCCGATCCGATCATCATCGAGATCGAGCAATCTACCACGGTACCGCCCGCTCCGCCGGCTGCGCCCGAGGCTCTGAGTGATGCCAGCATCGTGAACGGATACGTCAATGCGGTGCACAACACGGCGCAACAGGCTATTACCGGGATCGCCCAAGCTGGCGCCGTGGTGACAGTTTACGACAATTCGCTCGCCATGGGTTCTATCGCTGCGGATGCCAATGGTGCCTGGAGCTTTGTCTTGGGCGCATTGCCGGACGGTTCTCACCAAATGACGGCCGTCGCCTCGAATGGATCCGGCCAAATGAGCGCGGCCAGCGCCGCTCTCAACTTCATAGTTGACACCATTGCACCGGTCCCGGGTATCGTCAACGTTGTGCCGACCGGGTCAAACTCGGTCACGATCAGCGGCATCAGCACAACCGACTCGACCATTTCGCTGTACGACAACGGGAAGCTGATAGGGACGACCTTCTCCTCGAATGGCTCGTGGAGCTTGACAAGCCAGCTGTCCAAGTCGGCTGTACACAGCTTGACAGAGACCGCGACAGACGCAGCCGGAAACACAGGGAGCGCTCCTGGCGTTACTCTTTACTCTAACCAGGCCAACCAGACTCTAACTGGCGGAGCGGGCGCCGACGTGCTAATCGGCCGTGGCGGGGACAAACTGACCGGCGGCGCCGGGGCAGACACTTTCGTCTTCAACCCGGGTTTTGGTAAGCAGGTTATCAACGACTTCACTCCAAGCACCGCCACAATGCAGGGTGACCACATCGACATCAGCCGCGCGATGGTTCCGGATTTCGCCCACTTGCTAGCCGACGCCCAACAGGTGGGAAGCAGCGTGGTCATTACCATCGACAAGTCGGACGTCCTGACCTTGAATCACGTCGCGCTGTCGAACCTTCATGCGTCCGACTTCAGCTTCATCTGACGCTTTCGGTGATCGGCGGTGCGCCAACGGCTAGATCTGGTGGGGCGAACGGAGGCCAAGCCAAGGCCATCTACTCTTCAGAGCTAACATTTTTGGCTGAGGGACTGCTAGGTTCGTTCAAAGGCGTTTGTTGCTTGGATAAAGGGGCGATCGCCTGATCGGTGCAAGAACCGCAAGTAGAAGCGAAGCAATCGGGCCCGGAAAGCTGCGGGCTATCGATCCTTCGATCCACTCAGATACAACTGTGTTATTCTTGCTTGTGAGGGCCAAGGGCAACTGGTCGAGTCGAAGGCGAGGAGCGATTTCCGAAAACTCACGATGAAACTGGCTGGGTGCGTGGGGGAACGAGCCCATCGCCTCAGCTTCTTTCCGAGTCGGGTGACTAATGAAGGCACGAAGAACGAGAAAGGAGGCTTCTGTCAGGTCTGAGCCCAATTCCAAGATGTTCTGACCCGCTATGCCCAAATTAGCCAATACTTCGTCTGTGAATGCCTTAATGATATCGTGCTGTAGCCCAACTCCCCAGACGCTCGCCGGATCATTCTCCGCGTACGGAGCACGGACTGGCCGGGCGGTGCCATTTGCTTCTCTCTCATGGGAAATGGTCGTCCCGTGCTGCGCGGCGCAGATCGCTTCGAACAGTGAGGCGCGTATAAAGGGAGCCAGCGATGCTGCGCGCCCCTCGTTGACATAGGACTCAAGAGTGCCCACGCCGGCGGGGCGGCTGAGCAGCCGGAAATAAAACCCGTGAACGCGGTTGACGAAAGTTGGATCATGCGACTGTACTGCAGCGTATAGAGACCGCTGTAGACCGCCTTTCCAGCCCAAATCGACGATGCCGATCTTTTCCTCGGTGAAGAATCCTTCCTGCCTTAGATAATCGACGAGCACCGCTCGTTGACGTGTTGCGTTCCTGATCACATGTTCCAGATGGCCGGATCGCAATGTGGATGCAAGATCGGAGATTTGTTGAGCCGTTAGCTTGGCCAAGGGAGATTTGAAGCCAGCATCGGCCAGCAGCTTCAGAGCAGAAGGATCACCGCTCAGACCAAGCCTCGATAAAATTTCGCCGACGGTTTGATCGGTGTGAAACCCCAGTGACTTGATGTCGTCCTCGGAAAGGTCCTGGATTCCGGGAAGGTGCAAGCTTTGACGAGAAACAAACAAATATCTTGCGTCTAGGTCCAATCCAGAGTGTCTTATGATCTTACGAGCCATCTTCAGTAAGATCTGGCCGTCACGCGCAAGAAAATACAGTCTTTTGACGCCGCTCGCTTGTGCACGCGCTAATATCCAAACCACGTATGCGAGAAGCATCACGGCGCTAACACCCGCGGATACTTCGGCAATAGTACGTTGTTGCGAAGTGACGGGGTCGCTCCTTGCTCTGGCTGCGCGCGCACTCTCGGCCAAGGCAGATCGCACGATCTTCGGTTTGATAGAATCTGCCTGGGCAAGCAGACGTTCGAAACGAGTGAGATGCTCGTCGTGGCAACAAACAGATGAGCAGTCCCACCCGCCGGCCTGGACAACGTCCGCAAAAAAACTGTCGTCGATTTGCAAATGATTACCCGAGTTTTTTGTTCTACAGCAGCCGGAGGAGGCCATCGCTGCGGCTCGCCTCAAACAAGTTGGACCGTGATGAATTCGCTCGTCTGAACAAAGCTCGTTACTCATGCTTCGTTACTCATGCGAGAAGAGAGGAAGCGGTAACCTTCGGTCGATATCAGAGGCGCAACTCACCGTATAATCGGGTTTCGCAGGCTAAGTGTCTTTGCTCTTTGTGTTGCGATGTTCCAAGCATGTGAAGTGGCAGAGTGAATGTTTTTGTCATCGTGAAGCATGGCCTTCGGCCCATGGATAAGTGAATTCCGGGTCGACCGACCGCAATTCATCCATGAATAGCTTGCTCCCGCGCCGCTTTCAAAGAGCCGCTGCGCGTAACGACGAGAGTGCGTCAGCAACGCTCAAACACCTGCCTCTGTCAAATTACTAGTCGCAAACGTAAACACCGAACGCGCTAAACACAAAAGATGCGCCCCCCATCAACCGACCTCTCGATCATCAAAAGCTTGACCGCGCTGTTCACCTGTCCGAACAATTCACACAGACCCATGTCGCGGCACTAGGTGAAGCATCCAGACGAATCGTTTCGCCAACGCAAGAGGGCTGATTGGAGTTGCCCGAGTGGCGCTTGACCCTTGGATTGCAGCCAACCAGGAACGACATTGGTAGACTTGACGAGCTTTATCACGCGATCAGGATGAATGCCAACGCCGACCGCCGAGAACGGCTTGAGAATCGCCGCCGCAGCTTTCACCGCAGCTTCGGGAAGCAGAAGCTCTCGCGCATTCGGAAAGTGAGTAGTCCGGAATGCTGTAACGATGTCCTCAATCGTATAGCGATCTGGGTAGCACGCATTGAACAAGACGAAACGCTCCGGGCACGAACGAGCAAATTCGATGGCATTGATCAGGTCTTCGACATAGAAGCAGCCCTTGATTGTGTCGCGCCGGCCCGGATAAACAAAAAAGCCCTTCTGCAGTAGAGTAGCGAGCCGAGTAAAATTCCCGTTTTCTCCTACTCCGAAAACGACTGCTGGTCGAGTGATGACTAGCTTTCGATCATCGCGTTCTGTCATCCATCCTCGAAACACCTGTTCAGCTAGGAATTTCGACCTGCCGTAACTGGAGCTCGGCGCAGGGGGAGTGTCTTCCAGCTTGGTATCTTCACCAGGGCCGTACACGGAGATCGAACTTGTGAAGACGATCTGCGGCACGTGATTGCGTCTGGCCAGTGCAGCGATCTCTACAGCTCCGCCGACGTTTGTCTCATAATATTCGTGGTCGGGGTGCCCAGGCGTACGGTGTATTGCGGCAAGGTTGTAGATGGTTGTTATCTCGCCGGACGTGTCAAAGTTGCTGAGGTTGCGTACATCGCCGATCTTGTACTCGACGCCAGAGACAGGCGCAGCAGGCGCTCGCAAGTCGACGCTCACAATTGTGGCTGTGGAGGTCTGTCGTAACCGACGCAGCAGATGGGTTCCGACGAAACCGGAGCCGCCAAAGATCAAAATGCTTTTTTCCATTAGTCCCTCAGCCTCGAAATCTCTTGTTTTCAATATGCATTCGGATCGCGCAAACTTGTGGCTACAGTCAGAAGTAGGATCTTAAGATCAAGTCTGACGGTCCAGTTATTGATATACCAGATGTCGAGCTCGACTCTCTTCTGCATAAGCTCGATCGCGCGGATTTCTCCGCGGTAACCATTAACTTGCGCCCAACCGGTGATGCCAGGCTTGACGTGGTGGCGGAAGGCGTAGTTGCCGATGATCTGCTCATATTCGGTGTTGTGGGCGGCCGCGTGCGGGCGGGGGCCGACCAGCGACATGTCGCCCTTGAGCACGTTGAAGAGCTGCGGCAGCTCATCGATCGAGGTCTTACGTAGCCATTTGCCAATCAGCGTGACACGAGGGTCGTTCTTCTGCGCCTGCGTGATGGTCGGGCCGTCCTCGAGCACGCGCATGGTGCGGAATTTGAATATCCTGAACGCGCGCCCGCCGAAGCCGTGGCGGGTCTGGCGGAAGAACACGGAGCCCTTCGAGGTCAGCTTGATCAAGATCGCGGTCACCAGCATCACCGGCGCGAACACCAGCAACCCAAGGCTCGCGCCGATGACGTCGAGCGTGCGCTTGAGCGCGCGCTCGCTAGGGGCCAGCGGGGCGCGACGCAGTTCAGCGGTGAAGGTGTTGCCGGTGCCGAAGAGCGGATAGCGCAAAAAGCGCGCCGTGGTCGCGTCCGGCACCAGATGCACCGGGAGCGGCAGGATCTTCAGTGCGTCCAGAATGCTGTCGATCGCATGCTGCCGGCTCCAGTTCATCAGCAGGAAGATGTGCTCGATCCGGTTCTCACGCGCATAGGCGATGAGCTCTTCGAAGCGCGGTGCGAGCGAGGAGAGCAATAGCGGCGACGCCAGCTGCCTTGCAGGAATCTCCATGATTCGCATCAAGCGATAGCCGTGCTGGCCGAGGTCGTCGATCGCGTTGGACGAGGTGGCAAGGCCGAACTCGGCGATCATAATCGCCCTCCCGTTGGCGAAGGCGCCGGTGCGCAAGGAATTCGCAGTCCACCGCGCCGCCACGGTCTTCCAGGCGACCAGGGCGGCAAGGCCGACCAGGTAGAACGAGATCGTGCTTCCTCGGGAGAACTCCTCGCTGACCTTCATTGTGAAGGCGATCGCTAGCAGCGCACCGAACAGAGCGGTCCACGTCGCGGTTGTCATTCGCAATGTGCGTGGCAGGTCCGTGATGGTTCGGAGTCGATAGCCCTGCTGCACTACGTTCAGAAGAACAAAATTGACTGCAACCAAGACACTAGCCGCCGCATACACGTCTGCTTTGCCGACGAGGCCCGCGGTCGACAACAGATAGCCGACCGCGCAGCCAATCCCACTGACCACGATCAACGCTGCATCAACTACGGCCATTGAGCGTTCAACAACCTCAGGGCGCAGCCAGCTTGGCGAAAAGCTTGTAGATGTTGAAGCAGCTTGCTCGGCCACGGGAATTCCCGTCGCAGAATCAGGAACGGGCAGTGGTCGAGTAGTAATAATTGTCATCCTGCGAAATCCATTGACGCGAAATTTATTACCCGAATAAGCCGTGCTATCGGTCAAAAGCGCTGTTAAAACAAGGTGAAGGAAAAATTAACCTTACCCCCAAGGCGGATTGTAGCTCATCTCGCCTCAAGTGATATGTCAAATTTATAGACCGTTAGGAGTTCTTGTTGCCAACCCAGGACCGGAAGCGGACCCGACGGAGAGGGAGGCGGTACCTTGCTACTGGTCTTGCGGCCATCGCTTTGGTGGGTATCCTGCTTCTCCTTCTTCGTCCTGAAGCGACCCCCATACGAACGCCGACAGCTTCTAAAGCTGTGCCAGTCAAGCTCCTCCTTGACGGGCGATATAGTGCTCGGTTTGCCGGCGAACTCGCTGCATCGAGGGGGGGCTATTTTTCCTCCCGCGTTGAGGTCTTGGCTCAGCCCGAAGACCCTGACTTCGTCCAAACCATTGCACGCCAAAGTGCCATCGGCGTGACGAGCGGTCAGAACTTCCTACTGGCAAGCTGGCGCGGCGTGCCCGTAACTGCCTTCGCTGCAAGCTTGCTTGATACCTCGGCCGCGATCTTCACGCTCGAAAGCTCAGGCTTGCGGCAGCCGGGGGATCTGATCGGAAAAAGAATTGGATACCGTAGAGCGAGTGAGGGTGGCGTCGTTTTCGACGCCATGCTGGCGCAGCTCGGGCTTCCCCGAAGCCATATAACCGAGGTCCGAGACCGCGATAGCTTCGAAGCACTGCGGGCCGGGGAGGTGGACGCGATCGTTGCTGCTATTGACGAGCAGCCCGATCCCTCCAGCTCGACCTTCGTGAAGCTGAACGTCATCAAACCGCAGGACTACGGCATCCATGTCCCCGGCCAAGTCTATTTCGCGAGCAATGATCTCATCCTCGACCAGCCGTCCGTGATTGCCGATGTCCTCCAGGGCCTCATTCGAGGTTGGCAATTCGTTTATGCCGACTATGCAAAGAGCGTGCCCGTTCTCGCTGGCACCGGCCCGGCCGGCCTGAACTCCGAGCGGCTGAGATACGACCTACAGCTGCAGCGCGAGCTAGTGTTGCCGACGGGCGGCCGCATTGGCGATTACGACGAAAGTCGCTGGCGGACGCTGCGGGATATCCTCATTTTTGCGAAGCTCGGCGAGGAAGATGTGCCTATGGCTCAGACGGTCAACTACCGGTTCTTGCGGGATGCGTACCGCCGTTCACCTGACCTAGCCGCCCCCGGCGTCTTGGGCGTTGAGAAATAGGACCGAGAAGCCACACTTCTGCGCCATATTGACTAAGAATGGGCTTCCCCCCCGGGCATCGGTTGCTTTTCGGCCCGTGGCCTTGGTACATCTGGTTCACTCTTTCGGCCAGTCGCGGCGTGGCTCCGTGACGTTGGGGCTGTGGGATTTGGCGACGGCTGAAATCTGCCGGGGCGAGGAGCTTTTGGGATGCTTAAGACATCGATGCGAGCTGGACTATTGGCCGCGACCGTTTCCCTATGCGCAGCGAGCGGAGCAAGCGCTGCGATGCAAATGCCAGCGCCGGCCGCCCTGCTCACGGGCCAGAGCCAAGTGACGCCTGTTACGTTCTGGGCGCAGTCGTATCCCTACCGGTATGTGCCGTGGCGCCGCTGCCCGTTGGTGCGGGTCGAGACGCCCTATGGCTGGTACATGGACCGGGTTTGCGCGCCTGTCGGCCCGGTCCTGCGCCGCGCGTACTGAGCTGCCGTCGATAGTCGTTTCTTCGAAACTTCCTGGGACGGTCGTGCGGTTTATGCGACTGCTCTATAAGTGCAAACGTACTCAATATATCCTCGCTGAGGAGGGTTCGCATCGCGTTGCTGGAGGCTGCTGCTTTCGTAGGCTTCTCGCCCATCAGGCTTATCTTTGGCCAGGAGCGGCCTGTATTTTTCACGTCTCATGCGCCTGCTAAGTAACTCTTATAGGCTAACCTCATTCCATCGCTGAGTGGCGTTGCCGCGCGCCAGCCCAGTCGAGCAAGTCGGCTGACGTCGAGCAGCTTGCGGGGCGTTCCATCCGGACGGGAAGTGTCGAAAGTGATTCTTCCAACGTATCCGACGATGTCGGCCACAAGCTGTGCAAATTCGGCAATAGTGATGTCCTCGCCGGTTCCGATGTTGATCAGTTCCGAACTTGAATATGTCCTCATCAGATGCACGCAAGCATCCGCCATGTCGTCGACATAAAGGAATTCGCGCCGCGGTGCGCCGGTGCCCCAAACCGCCACGCTCGTTGCGCCTGTGATCTTCGCCTCGTGGAAGCGGCGGATTAGGGCGGCAACCACATGACTGTGCTCGGGATGATAGTTGTCGCCCGGGCCGTAGAGATTGGTCGGCATCACGCTGATGAAGTCGCATCCGTGCTGGCTGCGATAGGCCTCCGCCATCTTGATGCCCGCGATCTTGGCGATCGCGTACGGCTCATTGGTGGGTTCCAGCGGACCAGATAACACTGCATCCTCGCGGAGCGGCTGAGGCGCCAGCTTCGGATAGATGCAGGAGGAGCCTAGAAACATCAGTTTCTCTGCGCCGCTTAGGTGCGCAGCATGGATCACATTACTGGCTATCGCGATGTTGTCGTAGATGAACTCAGCGCGCAACGTGTTGTTCGCGACGATGCCGCCGACTTTTGCAGCGGCGAGAAATACGACTTGCGGTCGTGTTCTGGAGAACCAGTCGAATACGGCGGCCTGGTTGCAGAGATCGACCTGATTCCGCTCCACCGTGACGATCTTCACGTCCTCACGCGCCAAGCGGCGTATGATCGCGCTGCCAACCATGCCATGATGGCCAGCGACATAAACGCTCTTACCTTTGAGTTCAAACGGTATGCTTGCCACTTCCGGCGTCCCGCATTGCTTCAGCTAGATCGCTCGCTACCATTTCTTCTACGAGCTGGGCAAAGGTTCGCTTTGGCCTCCAGCCTAGCACCTGCCGTGCCTTGCTGGCGTCGCCGATTAGCAAATCGACCTCGGTTGGCCGAAAATAGGTGGGGTCGATCCGCACCAGAGTCTTGCCGTTTTTGCTATCAACGCCCGTTTCGTCGACTCCTTGGCCGCGCCATTCGATGCGTCTCCCAACTTGCGCGAAGGCGAGTTCGACCATCTCTCGGACCGAGCGGGTCTCGCCGGTGGCGAGCACGAAATCGCCAGGCTTGTCCGCCTGGAGGATCATGTGCATACCCTCAACGTAGTCCCGGGCGTGGCCCCAGTCGCGTTTCGCCGAAAGATTGCCGAGATAGAGCGTATCCTCAAGCCCGACCTCGATGCGAGCGACGCCACGGGTGATCTTGCGAGTTACAAAGGTCTCGCCGCGGATCGGACTCTCATGGTTGAAAAGGATGCCGTTGCTCGCGAACATGCCGTAGGCTTCGCGATAGTTTACCGTGATCCAATAGCCGTAGAGCTTGGCGACGCCGTAGGGCGAGCGAGGGTAGAACGGCGTGGTCTCCTTTTGCGGGATCTCCTGCACCAGTCCGTAGAGCTCGGATGTCGAGGCTTGGTAGAACCGCGTCTCCTTCTCCATGCCGAGAACTCGGATTGCTTCCAGGAGGCGCAGCACGCCGATCGCGTCGGCGTTGGCGGTGTATTCCGGGCTCTCGAAGCTGACCGCGACATGGCTTTGAGCGGCGAGATTATAGATCTCCGTCGGTCGGATCTGCTGCACTAGGCGGATCAGGTTGGTCGAATCCGTCATGTCGCCATAGTGCATCAGGAACGGCACGTTCCCGAGATGCGGGTCCTGGTACAGATGATCGACACGCGCGGTGTTGAACGAGGACGAGCGCCGCTTGATCCCGTGAACGATGTAGCCAAGCGAAAGCAAATGCTCGGCCAGATAAGCTCCGTCCTGGCCCGTTACGCCCGTTATCAGGGCGATCCGCTGCTTAAGTCGATGGCTTGTCAATTTGGCCTCAGAATGGGAATAAAAAGTCCTTCGCCGTTCCTGGACTTGCCGGTCTGGCGCCTCAAGTTGAGCGGTATAGAGAATTAACAATAGCGCGGCAATCGAGCTTTAACTAGCTGATTTTGTTGAATTTCGTGTCCGCAGGCGCCGCATCACACCCGCGGGTATCTTTACCCAATCAACTGCCGATGAGCATGCACTCAGAGCTAAAAGGCGGTGACTTCCCGCGTCCACCGCTGCGGATCCGTGCCTGACTCCGCCCGCACGATTCTGAATCGATCCAAGGCATCGACAAGCGATGCCACCACCGGGCTCAGATTGTCGAGCACGAGAACCGCCCTGCCCTCCCGCACAAGCAGCACAAGGTGGTGTTCTCCGGTTGCTCGGATGATGACTTCTGAAAGAAGGAGGGCCGAGCTGGGCCAGCCGGACCGTAGCAGCAGATGGCGCTTGGTGACGCCGTAGTCGCCGCAATTGCCTTCGTAAGGGAATATCTGCCACTCCGTGTCACGCCGGCTTGCGACCGGATCTTTCGGCGCTATGCCGAAATTGACCATTGAATTGATATGAGCAAGTTCTCGCCAACGTTGAATTGAGGAGCGGAAATCTCGGATCCTGCGATCATCGCGATGCTGGCAATCCTCAGGATACTGAATGCAGAACTGTGAAAATGACAGCGGTGGCGTCACCGCTTGGGATTCGTAGTTCGAATAGGCGGGCTGGCCGCAAACGCAATACAACATGGCCAGCATGCGGGCCGCATGCCTGATCATCGAAAGTTCGCCTGAAATTTCTTGATTGTTAAGCGAAGTATATTGCGATGCAATGGAAGTGCCATGATGATTGTGAGGCAATCGATGCACAATCGTGGAGCAGGGATACGTTCGATCTCGATGGGCCGCTTGAGTCTCCGTGGCCTTTAGTTTTTGCGAGATCTATTCCCCAAGACTGTTCGCGGAAAGATGACTGTCGCTTGGCCGATTTGTGCGCCCAGCAATATTGCCAGCTCTTGAACATCGGACGTTGCTGATCTCCTTGAGTAGCGTCAGGGTCGAAGCTGTGCTCCGTTCAGGAGCGATTCAAACAGGACGGGAATCTCGCGTGCTTGAACGTACACTTTCATACTGATGGCGTGTTGATCGAACGTGCGAGCGAAGGCGGGCTTCAATATCGAGCGCAGCAGAAGCGTCCCGTTCCCAGTGCAAGGCGTTTAGATTTCGGCGACATCCTGAAAGTCCACAAAGCTTGATAGAAAGTCCGGCTCCCAGTATTGCAATCGCGCGTTGCTCCTCTGCGTCGAGATCAGCCCAGGAGGTGCCTTCCATCACGCGACCTCAGAAGTTTGTCAAAGGGGGCTAGAACAAATGGGTGCATGATTTGCCACAGCATATCCGCGGGGGGCCTCAATGTACCGATCGTTGGTTAAATACCGATCCAGTTGCGCTGTGCTACTCAAAGTGTCGATTGATCAAACTCGCCCGCAAGGGAGCTGGTGTATCGAGGATCGCAGCCGAAAGTTCGTCAGACGAACGTCGCGGACCGTCGGGATACTGCTGAAGAAGTAGCTGCCGCGGAGTATGCGCCAGCCCCATGAACGTAGGGCGCCGTTCTACAGCCCAAATCCGCGGCCAATCTCTCGAGCAAGCCTGAACGCCGCGTCGGTATTGCGGCCATAGAAAAACGCTCGATCGAGCTGCGAAAAGATGCCCATTCCAAATAGCGCGACGGCAAGGCCTCGAGGCATGGCTGTGGACCGGGTTGAACGATACAGCGAAAGGTTCAAAACGGCCGCAGTCGCACGTTGGGAGAACAGCCGGGGCCGACATTCCCATTCCATGTGCCGTAATCAGCGGTAATCGGCACGCTGCCGTTAGCTAAGCTAATGAATTCTTTCGCTCATTGCTGTTCAAGCCCCGAGCCGTTGGCCTCATCTAAGGCGCCGCCATGGATCGCTCCCACCATCCCAGGCAGCTCCTCCATCGAAAGAGCATGGTGCGACGCGGACGGGAGTTAGATCGCCATGAAATTAGCTAATCGGCCCATTGCGGGAACAAACGTCCGCTAGTGCGGCTTACTCGGCCTTGCTGTTTGCGGAAGCGCAGCAATCGACCGTAGACCGCCAAGCGAGTGCGTCCCAGTTCCTGGCCAACCTCGCTTGCGGTCATGCCACTTTCGATGAGCTTCAGAAGCTGCGCTTCTTCCTCGGGTGACCACGGGCGTGTTTCAAGTCTATTGTTGGACATCGTCGATCCCATGCCGGGGATAGCACCGTGAAAACCATTCTTGATTAGTTTGTCGTCAAGACTGTTCGAACGATACCTAATGCGATTGTCATTCGCCCAAATTAGTCGGCAACTATATACGGCGCGATCTTTTCGAGCATTAATTTGAATGTGGGATTCACGAAACGCTTCCATGGAAGCTCGATTGCCGCCCCTTGTTGACCACGCGGCAGCGTGAACTGGCGCCGTTGCCAAGCATGTAGGCGATCTCGTCAACATCAATGCGCTCAAGCTTCCGACGTTCTGTCGTTTATGTTGCACGCCAATGAAGCTCATTCGCCCGACGTGCATCTTTTGTCTAGCAACTGAAATTGTCGAGCGATCTGCGTTGCCAAAGCTGATCGCTCTCTGGCCAGGAGTCTTCTTTGCTCATTCATGTCGTGTCCATCACGTTCAAGCACCTCAATCAAGATCGCTTGGTTTTCAACGCTTAGTTGCTTCGCCGCAATTTCGCGTGAAATAACTGCTAGTTCATGGTTACAGTCTGAGGTCACAGTAATCCCAGGGCCTGATGATCTGTCGGTAAAGTAAAACTACATCCTACCTGACCGACCCTGCCAAAATATTACGAAGAGGCGCACCCACTGGCTTTATCCTGGATGCATCCTGTTACCTTTGTCTCGAACCGGCGACCGCGCCGTCCGTGTTCATAGCCAGAGATTCAGCGATGTAGGCGTGAGAACTGGCAAGTGGCCGAATGCCTGGGGTCATCGAGGTTCGGGAGTAGCATTTCATTCGAACCGAAACGGCGCCTGATAGAATACGATTGTCGATCTTCGCCCGTTAGCCGGGCGTCTAACGCGCAGCTTACGAGATTGATTTCCCGACTACGAAGACTGAGGTACGCGCCGAAGTTTTTCTGAAGCGTACACTTTAGTTGAGGTGTGGCAGGGTCCACACAGAGTTACGCCTCTGGTGCGCGAGAAGTCAGACTGAACTTTACGACAACGTCTCAAGCTGACCCAAAAGCGATCCCAATCCGTCTGTTGGAGCGCCACACCGCTCGGCACGGCCGCTGCAATTCCGCCGTCGGAATGCTCAGCATGAACTCGTGCGGAATTCCAATCTGGCTCGGCACCTCCAAATGTGCCCCGCTCTCCGACAGATCACGTACGACGCAGCTGAACGCGCCGCCGGGAAATTCGATCATAGCGGCTTTGAAGACGCGCCGCCGGCGTACTTTGCGCTTTTCCATGACCGCGAGACTGCGCGACACGTATGAGAAGTTGTTGAAAGTTGGCGCGGAAAGTCCCACTCGAATCCTAGGGCGCAATTAGGGATGCGCTAATCGCCGGGTTTGGCCTCCGACCTCCCGTTTGTTGGAAGTGGAAGGGGAAGTGACAGAGTGCCGGTCCGCGGCGAACGTTCGTCAAGTCATGCTGCTTCGTCGGCAGTCCCTTGAAGTTCAAAGGCTCGGTCCTTTATGGCCCGTGCCCGGCCTTAGCGCAGAGCGCCACGAAGTCTGCTTCATGTAGGTGACTCGAACAGAGCAGTTCGAGCGGTCCGAGGCAGTCCCTAAGCAGATTCCGGCTGAGCGCCGTTTGCGGGCCGCCGTGGCCTTCGTAGTCGATCGCGACGACGGTAGACACGGCTGACCCGGCGGGGACGCCCGCGTTTTACAGTGAACGTCGCAGTTTGGAGGGCTGCTCTGGGCCAAGTTGATTTTTAAAGTGACAGAGCTCAGATATTTGCCTAACTCTTACTCATAAACACCTCGGGGGGGCACGATGGAGTTGTTTAGAGCCGAAAAGATTGGCGAGATCGAAAGCCGGCCAAATAGAAAGTGTAGATTTTGCGGAAGAACGCTCCGCCTACTGAAGGTAGTGCATTTCCCAGATCGGGAAAAAACCGTACGCTCATTCGAATGCGAATGCGGCGACCGTATTTGGGACGATTAAAATCCCGCTGGTTGGCAAGAGCGTTACATTTCGTTTGAACGTTTCGAGCTGGGTCCTCATTAATTCGACGGTCAACTTCGGTATCGTCGCCAAAAGTCCGCCCGCAAGTCAACGAGACCTGCAATGGGAGATATTTCCTTACGACGGCAACTGCGGCGATTATGCTGTTACCAAACACCATCTGTTGCTCCGGGCCGGTTGGCCCAGCTCAGCTTTGCTCCTGGCGGAAGTCGTCATCCGATCGACTGCAGAGCACCACCTTGTACTCCTGGTGCGCGAGGCAAGAGCTACCTGAGCCCAGTCGTCATGTCACTGACGGACGCCTTAGACTGATATACTGTCCTGCGTGCGCAGTCTGGAGCAGATTTGCGTCGTTGGACGCGGAACGTTGCGGACTTTCAATAAGGCGTGCCGCCACGAACGAAACGAGTTCAGCAAAACTTCGGATGACATCAAGCCGGACGGCCGACCATTGCACAGCTGCGATCCTCGGGATGTGCTGGCGGGACTACGGGGATACATCGGATCGCAGCCAGCACGGAGTTTTGGTGCTGATCACCCGTTGATTTAACCATCCATTAACCAATTTCCATCAAGTTCCCCCAGCGGAACCGGGTGCCTTGTGCCGCTTGCATTGGGACCCCGAATGTCTCGACGATTTCTCATGACAGCCATAAGTGCCGCCTGTTTGCTCACAGGCTGCGCAACTGCGCCATTAGCGCCGAGCTGTGCGATTGCCTGGGATGGATTGGGCCGCAATCCCAATCTACCTCACACGACGAGGCGCGTGACCAGTTCGCCGATTGCATACGAACACAACAAGGAACGAGAGAGAGTATTACTTGCCCTTCGTCCATATTCAGAGGCGTGGTGGGCCGTACACGACGAGATTGAAGGGGAAAACGATCGGCAGCTCAGCAGGAAGTTGGTGATCTGTCATGGCTGTCTTACTCATCCGCCATCCGATTCAACTGGATCTATTTCCAAACAACAATCGACCAAGTGAGGCGGCACGCTGCCAATTCGGCCTGCTCGAGCGATCCCACTCGGGGGCCGACAAACCGAAGAACGACATTTCGACAAAAGCCCTGACAACTGACCCGCCTAGTCGTCGAGCGTGCGCCCTTGCCGCTAACCTTCAGGCTTCCTCGTTAAGCCCAATTGAGGTCAAAGCCATGCAACAAATGAATAATCCAGGCATGTGTCACACTCTCGATCGTAAGCTTATCGACTCCGCCGGCATAGTGGACGGACCAATCGTCTGCCTTAATCGTCAGATACGCGCTTGCGCCATAACCCTTGAAAAGCAACTTGGCGTGCTCAGCTGTTGAAGTTGGATACACATGGGGAAGTCAGCGATCGTATCGTGTCTGCTTCCCTTGCCACAGACGAAGGTGTCGTTTCCTCCGCCTCCAAACAACCAATCGTCGCCTCCTTCCCCATGATAGCGGTACTTGCAGCACCGACGACATAGCTGTCGTCCCCGGCGCCGCCGACAAGGGTGTTACCCGTCCCGCCCGCCTTGAGATTGTCGTTCATGGCGACGTACTGATCAGCGGCGGTGCCACTCCAATATCTGAGAGCGGTGCTGCTGGTCGGGCAGAGCTCCTGGAAGGTGGAAATTATCACTCACGAAATCGGAGATCGCTGTCCCGAAGACCAGTATCTTACAAGACGTCAACTTCGACGTCGGATCCGACCTGCCATTGCTGCCGTGATTTCGCCAAACGAAGTGAAGCTAAAGCCATCCAGCTTGACTTCGTCATGATCAATGGCACTTCCTGGATGGAAATCGGTGATGATATCAGTATAGCAGCCTGTGTCAGCGATTGGACGGTTTCCACTTGTCAACGTCCTTCGCAGATCTCCTGCGATGTTCACGCGCCTGCCAACGCCTCTCCTGGAGAGCAGACGAGTCTTACCTTCCCCAAAGAGCGGCCGCGACGATGGAGCAAGGATCATCTCCCTTTTATACGCAGCCAAGTCTGTCTGGTTTGTCAGAAGACACCTGCTGATGCGCATCACCTGAAGTTCGCTCAACCACGCACCTTGGGTCGCAAAGTCAGCGACGAGTGCACGGAGCCGCTCTGCCGATCGCATCATCAATCCCTGCACCGACACGGAGACGAAAGAGCCTGGTGGACCAACCTGCAAATTTCGCCGAGGCCAATCGCAAAGCAGCGTTGGGATGGCAGCCCCGTCGATCTGGCGAACGGAGCAACAGTTGCTGCACCGCCTTCGCGCCCGCAAGGTCAATGAATGGACCTGTCAACCTTCCTCAACCACAGTCGGTCAGCGTCTTGCCGCCTCGGTTCGAGGCGTTGTGTCCTCCGCCGCAACTTCTTCCCGGAGAGAACATCGACAACTATCAGACTCTTCAGGCTGTCATCTTCCGCGACCCCGATCCCCAGTCTGCCATCGAATGGCTGCTCGCTATAGACGTTGTAGAACTCTCCTGGGAGATGCAACGCCACCGGGTTCTGCGGCATAGGCCCCTGAGCACCTATCGCAAAAAGGCCGGCGAGATGACACTTCGCCGCGTCGATCTTGCTGGCATTGCCCCGATCCGATCGCTCTCTTGAAGTTAAAGTGGCTCGGCCTGATGATGGGATCTCATCTGACGGCTGCTGCTTCCGGAGGCGCGTTATTCTAGAGGAGCTCCAGATCAGCGATGCGTATTCGCCTGAGTCTTCTCAGTCTTCCGAAGCTGCGAAGATAATAGCCCTGCCTCTGAACGGCCTTCTTGATTTCGTCGCTGACCTTGTGAACTCTGCTTCTGCTCCTCCGCCATTTTTTGGAAGAGTAGGGCTGGGGCATTGGGGAGCCATTGCTTATGACGAGAAAGTCCCGCTTACCGTTGCAATAGACATCAAACATGTCTCACCCCCGCAGTTCATATTGATCAGAGCAAAAAATTGTTTTGTGACAGCCGCTCTAGTTTAGTGGCTGAAATCCTGATCGGGTGGTAGCTTTGTAGTGTTGGGCAACGTTTTCTCCCGCCGGCGTTGCGGACACAAGATCGGTTGGGAACCTGCCTGACTTGTTGATATCGGGAAACGTCAGTGCTGCTAAGCGGCAAACGCGTTCTGTTTTTATGCTGTCCGTATGCCACGCCAATAACGACATAGCCGCTGTCGAACACCTGCCAGGCGGATGCCGACCGACGGCGGGCCCCTTAGGCTGATGAATCGTTCAGCGCAGCCGGCGCATCGGTCCACTTAAGAAGCGCTGATTCCTGATCTCACGAAGCAGCAACATTCTTTTGGTTTGTGCGGCATTGAGCAAGCCCTCGAACAGAGCCAAGACCTCACGCGCCTGAACGTAGACTTCGGTAGTGATCGCGTCTTGATCGAAGCCATAGGCAGCAAGGCGGGCGTCGATCTCGGTCGCGGCGACCGGATCAATGCGCCAACTCAAGGCGTTTTGCTGGGTGTAGTATTCGGCTTGATCTTCGAAGTTGGGATCGATTCCGAATATATCGATGCGCCGCAGCGCCGCCTCAACCGCCTTTTGGCGATAGCTCTCGAGCAATTTATGCCGCAACATGCGGTAGCGCTGGATGTCCCAGGACAGCTCCGCGACGTCGATGGCGAGCAGCCACTCGATGGCGGACCGCGGCGCGAGGTCGGCAAAGATCGTTTGCTGGAGCGCCTGGTAGTGTTCGAGCTGTTCGCCCGGCAGCAGCAGGGGCGGCGGCGCCAAGGACGCAAACTCGACCGGCAGCGCCGTGGCGGTGAGCTCGCGCGCGGTTTGGAACAGACCGTTCATCCGGCGGCCTCCGAATCCAAGTTTGCCGCAAGCGACGCGGCGCCGACGGCGACGTTGGCGGGGTCGTGGACGGGGCTCGCCGTCCATAGCTCCTGCGCTACCGGCAGCGGCGCGATCTGCAGGTTCGCCCACCACGCCCGTTCATTGCCATGCTGATGCAGCTCCTGGTGATGCTCGCGGCACAGGGGGACAGTGAACTCATCGCTGACCTTGCGGCCGAGCGCCCGGGCTTGAGCGAATTTCAGATGATGGGCATCGCACGGGGTTTGCCGGCACACCAGGCAGGGCTGCCCCCTAACAAACGACAGGTGCGTCTTGCTGCGTTTGCGGGACGGCTCCTTGGGATAGGCGAGCCCGGCCTCGGGGAGCGCTGGCTGCAGCGCGGCCTCGGCGTCAGCAGCAGGCGCTGCTGGCAGGCTTGGCGTGCCGTTCAAGTCGGCGGTCTGCTCGGCTTGAGCACGGCCAGCGTCCTCAAGCTTGGCCTGATAAGCTGCCTCGACGTGCCGGGCATCCGGCTCCTGCAGGCTATTCTTGAGCGGGAGGCTCGCCATGGCCCAGCTGAGCAGATCGGTGCTGGCAGGCAGCGCTTCGAGCTGGCGCAACAGCTGCTCCCGGAGCGCGGCGGACTCCCCCGGCCGCAGCACCGGGGCCCGGTTGAGAGCGCCCTTGCCGGGCGAGGCCTTGAGGTTAGGCGGTGCGGAGGAACCGGCGGCCGTATCCGGGGCATCCAGATCATCCTCGCCGGCAATCCCAACCAGCGCGAACAGGGCATAGCGTCGGGCGTAGGTGAGCGCCGCACCCATGCGATGCGGCGCCTCGATGTCCCGTGCGGCGCAGACCGGCCAGTCCGAGGAGATCCACTCGCCGGAGGAATGGGCGAGCAGGGTGGTGAGGTGGATGTGGCCGGTGGTCTGTTCGACCCGGGTGGTCTGGATGGTGGCGATCTCCTGCTGGCTCAGGGTCTTGCGCACGATGTCGAGGCCGCTCGCCAGCGAGGCGTAGCGGAAGGTGCGGTCGTCATCGCGCAGGAACGGCGAGCGGATCTGAGCCGTCAGTGTCTTTTCCGGGTTGGTCAGCTCGGCTTGCGCGCGGGCCAGCGCCGCGGCGATCGCCCCGATGTGCTCACTGGCCTGGTGCATGGACGGCCTCCATCTCAACCGGATCAAAGCTGACGGCGCCGGCCTTGGAGCGCTTGGCGCGCACGCCGTGGCCAAACGCCTCCTTGGCATCCTCTGGCACGAGCTTCTTGAGCTCGGCCTTGGCCAGTTCGTGCTCGGCATGGGCGTCGCGGGTGCGCAGATAGATCGCGGCACATTCGGCCCAGACGTTGGAGGCGCTCATGTCGACGACCTTGACTGCGGCAAGCCGCGGCCGTGGGGTCTCGATGCCAAACAGCAGCGGCGGCTCGCCGCTCTGCACGCAGCGCCAAAACTTCTTCTCGGCCGTCAGCAGCAGGTGCTGATAGAGCGGGTCGGCATGCACGGTGATCTCGACCCATTTGCCGCCGCCGGTGATGATCGAGAGCACGGCCGCGCGCGCCGCCACCACCCACATGTTGTGCTGCAGCTGCGCCATGTGCTTGTCCGCCGCCGCCTCTTCGGTAAAGGCCCAAGGCAGCATGAACTTGGCCTCGAACACCGCGCCGGTCGGGGCGACGATGCCGTCCAGCGTGGCCGTCATCCAGGAATGGACGGGATGCCGCACCCGCTTTTGGACGTCGGTGATCACTTGTCCGGTGGCGCTCTGGTACCAGGCGCGGTTGAGCGCCTCGGTGGCATTGCCGAGTTGGACGATTAGATTGCGGGACAAATCTTGCGGCGCGATCTCGCCGCGTTTTTCGTGCCACAGGCGCAAGAGCGCGTCCTGATCGTCGCCCATGATGATGCGGGCGTCCGAGCCGCCGATGAAGTCGCGGCGGTCGTGGCGGTTGAATGTGATGACAGAGCGGGGCGCCGCGGCGCCGTCGGTTGCAATCGTGGTCACCGGTCTCTCCTGGGTTAAAGCGGCTTGCCGCCGCACCACCAAAAGCCCCGCCACTGCGAGGGGAGAGACCGGGGCCAAGGGCCCGCGGGCCGGTTGCGATGATTAACGCTCCTTTTGCGCGGGAATGCCAGTCCTTTCTGCAGCAAATTTGCGGTTATTTGATCGAAAAACCGTTGAGTTTTCAATGTATTGGAGCGAGCTTCCGGCCGCCGCGATCAGCATCAGCCGAGGGCCTCGCAGCGATATCAGCGATCCTGCCGAGGCGGCGAATCTTGCTGTCGCGATTGCTTCCGGGCTAGGGCGTGCGGTCGCGCCCGAGGCGGCGATGGCGCTTGCGTGGTCCAAGCTCGCGCGGCTGCGGATCCGCAGCTTACGGCAGGCAATGTTGGCCGCGCTACTGACCGGTCCACTGCCGGCAGATCTGAAAGGGCTTCCAGGGCTAGAGCGCTACGAGCGGGCTGCTTTGGTGGAGCAGAAGCGGACGCTCCGATCGCTGCGCCTCGGCAGAGAGTGATGCACATAATTTGCTTCGTTCTGGAATTCTCGCTCCAACGCATCGGTCGTTTGCGGGCGAGCTATATCGTAAGCATCCGGTGAGTACCGCGCAGCGGTCACTCAGGCAGCCTGATTGGCTTGCTTGTTCCGGTCGCGCCAATTCCAGGGCAAGAGTTCGTCGAGCCGGTGGGCCGGATGTGCAGCGATGCGCGCCAGGACGTCGGCGAGCCAAGCTTGTGGATCGAGGTCGTTCATCTTGGCCGTGACGATCAGGCTGTATATCATGGCGGCCCGGTCACCACCTCGGTCGGAGCCACAGA